>CANJSR010000353.1 GCA_947476855.1 Acetobacteraceae bacterium | reverse complement strand
AGGCGCTGTTCGCGCTGCTCGATCCCTGGGGGGTCGCGGCCAAGTATCGCGCCTTCGGGCGGCTGGACCCCGACGGCGCGCGGGCGGTGCTGTTCGTGGCGATGGAGGACTGGCTGAACGACGGCGTCCCCCTCGCGGAACCGGTGGCGCGGGAATGCCTGCGGGACTGGTACGGCGCCAATACCCCGATGCACGGAGCTTGGCGGATCGCCGGGATGCCGGTCGATCCCGCCACCATCACCTGCCCCGCCTTCGTGGCGATCCCCGCCCGCGACCGCATCGTCCCGCCCGAGAGCGCGGAACCCCTCGCCCGCCTGATCCCCAACGCCGTCAGCCACGCCCCGTCGGCGGGGCATGTGGGGATGGTGGCGGGGATGGCCGCGGAACGGGTCCTGTGGCGGCCGTTGGTGGATTGGGTGCTGGGGTTGCGGAACGGGCGGCCCACGTGGCGACGGGCGTAGGGAGACTGGCTTGGGGACGGTGCGCGCCTCTCTCTCCGTCATGGCCGGGCTTTGACCCGGCCACCCACCCCCAGGCCGTGGGGCAACGGACTTCCGTGGTGCAGCCGCCGTCGAGCGGGTGGCCGGGTCGAGTCCGGCCATGACGGAAAGGCAGAGAGGCGGCCCCTCAAGCCCCCTCAGACCGCGGCGAAAAGCTCCTCCGGCCGGTAGACCCGCGACACCAGGCCCTGTTCAGCCGCGTACCGCAGACAGAATTCAATCCCCGTCCGGTTCGCCTCCAGCCCATAGGGCAGCGGATCGCCGCCAACCAAGGCGGCGTAGCGCGCCTCGGCCGGGGGTTCGGTCGCGGCCGCCTTCGCCGCCCTGAACATCCGGTAAAGCTCCACCGTCAGGCCCGGATCGGCAGCCAGCCGCGAGTCCTTCACGCACACGACATGGTTCACCGGATAGGCCCCGGTCCGGCGAAACCAGGCCGCCGCCGCGGCCTCCGCGTCCGGGATCACCGTCCGCACCGCAGTCATATCCAGCCCCGGCAGGGCGATCGCGGCGTCGATCTCTCCGGCCAGCAGCATGGTCCGCAAATCCTGCCCGGGCGCGATCCGGACCACGTTTGGCGGATCGGCGTATTCCTGGACATGCGCGCCCTCGGACGTCACCCAGGTGATCGCGCGGTGATCGACGTCGTACTCCTCCAGCAGGATGCCCCGCACCCAGATGCCGGTGGTCTGGGAGAACGCGCGCACGCCCACCCGCTTACCCACCAGGTCCTCCGGCCCGCGCAGAGGCGACCCCACCGGACAGACCAGAGCCGCATGGTGGAAGCCGCGCATCACCACGACCGGCAGGGCGGTGATCCCCTTCTCGTGCTGGCGCGCCTGGGCATGCGTGGTCAGGGCGATCTCGCACAGATCGAAATCCCCCGTCCGGACCTGGCGACGAAAGGCGCGGGTGATCGGCTCCACCGTCTCCCACTCGAACCGCAGCCGGTCCGATGCAGCCGAGCCATCCTTCAATGCGCGGACATGGGGATAGTCCGCGACAGCGGCACGCAGCGTGATCATGGGGCCTTCACCGTCGGATAGATGTAGTCCCCATAGTGCTTGCGGAACGTTTCGATCAAGGCTGGCGGCGGCGGGGCATACAGGCCCTTCTTCGACACGAACCGCCCGCCCATCAGCCGGTCGAGCTTCACCGCCATCTCTCCCATCTTCACCAAATTGGTGATGCCGTTCAGGATCGGCACGCCATCCACCGTCGCATGGATGCCGGCATGGGCCAGCAGCGCCATCACGACTCCGCCGGCGGCGATCACGACCTCGGCCCCCGCCTCGGTATTCTTCAACGCCGCGGCATTGAACTGCGCCACCACGTCGTCCCGCGCCTGACCCGGCTCGAACGCTGCGGCCAGATCGGTCAGGCGCTCCACCGCCATTCGGTTCGCACCGGTGAAGCGCTGGCCGAGGCCGGACCGATGCACGTTCTCGACGATGCGCGGGGTGAACTTCTCATTGATCGTCACGAAGGAGAAATTGGCGCCCATCATGCACGCGACATGCATCGCGGATTCACACAGGCCCAGCACGGGGATCGGCGCGATCTCGCGCGCCTCACGGATACCGGGATCGGCGATGTTGCCGACCAGGAAGGCGTCATAGCCCTCGTCCACCGCGCGGTGGACGTTCTTCAGGACCTCAGCCGTTTCCAGGAATTCCAGGTAGCGGAACTGGTCGCCCACGCCGCCCACCTCGGTGATGCCGGCGACATGGATCTCGGTTCCCTCGTCCTTCACCTGGTCGAGAATGCCGCGCAGGATCTGGGGATAGGTGCCCCATTGGTCCTGCCGCGTCATGCTTTGATACCAGAGCTTCATCGCTCGCCTCCCCGCAATCACCCGCCCAATAGAACGGCGGCGCCGCCAAACAGCAACACCAGGGCCATGATACGCCGCAGCATCGCGGGCGAAAGAAACCGGATCGCCAGATGCGATCCCACCAGAGCCCCCACCAGCGTCACCGCCGCATAGGCCGGCAAGGCCGCCGGCAGGGATGCGACCGAGACCCAGTTGCCAGCCAGGCCCGCCACCGAGTTCGCCAGGATGAACGGCGCCGTCATCGCCGCCGTCCGCGGCGCATCCGCCCATCGCAAAATCAACAGCACTGGCGCCAGGAACACGCCCCCGCCAATCCCCGTCAGCCCCGACACCATCCCGATCGCAGCCCCCGTCGCAACCCGGGGTCCCCACGACGGCGCCCGCAACGGCCCCTCCGCCTCGGCCGGACGGCCCGCGTCCCACCAAAGCCGCACGCTGGCGCCGATCAACACCACGCCCACCAGCAGCCGATAGGACGCAGCCGGCAAAACCACCGCGCCCCCGATCAAGGCACACGGCACGGACCCCGCCAGAAACGGCCACAGCCCCCGCCAGTCGCCCAGACCGGCGCGCCACAGCCGCCAGGTGCCGATACAGGTCACGAGAATGTTGAGACACAAGGCGGCGGGCCGCATCACCTCGGGCGACACGCCATACAACCCCATGACAGCAATATACCCGGAAGCCCCACCTTGCCCGGCCGCCGTGTAGATGACCGAGGCCGCGAACAACAACACCAGCAGGGTCGGCGACATGGTCCCTCCTCCCGCGGTTGGGGGTGGTAGCGCTGGGGCTTCACCGTTTTCAAGCGGCCACCTTGGCAACACTCTGCATCGGGGAAAGCCCCAAATGTGGCCTGCGGTGAAACCCCAGCCTTCCCTACCCGGCCCGACCAGCCAACAGCTTCGACAGCGGACTGGTCGGTTTCCATGTCAGGCGTTCGGCCGTCAGGGCTTGGGCCAAAGCGTGTTGCTTCGCACGCAGGGCGGCTTCGATCAGGGTCAGGTCCAGCAGGTCGCGTTGGGCGTGGCTGCCGCCGAAGCGGTGGGCGACGGTGCGGACCTGGCGCAGCAGGTCGACTGTCTTGCCATAGTCTGCCGCGCCGAAGGCCCTGATGGCGCGCGCGACGGGGTGGCCGACGTCCCGGGTGAAGGCGGCGTTGTCCTCATTGCGTCCCATCGCTTCGTGCTGGGCGGCCAGGATGGCTTCCGCGGCCTCGGCGCGGCCGGCGCCGACGAAGGCCATCATCGCGTGGGCATCGTTGAAGGCATAATTTCCGGCGTTGGCGAGCGGCGCCCACTGGTCGGCGATCGGCTTCCAGCGGTCTCCAAGATCGATCCCCCGCAGATGCAGCCGCCACAGCATGGCCGAGGCATCCAGCATATCCAGCACCACGGCCGAGTTGCCGCCATTGATCGGTCCGTCGTACAGCGCCAGCGCCCGGTCGGTCTCCCCCCGTTCCAGATGATACAATCCCAGATGCCACCAGTTATGCACGCTGAAGAAACTGTCCCTCGACCAGTTCTCGATGTTCTCGTTCATCCAGGTGATGCCGTCGCCGAGGCGCCCCTGCATTTCCAGCACATGCGCGACCGCGTGCTGGCCCCAGGTATCACGAGGTTGCAGTTCCACGCTGCGCCGTCCCTGCAGTTCGGCGCGGGCGTATTCGCCCATCTCCTCCAGCCCGAAGGCGTGCATGCCCAGGACGGCGTGGCAGCCGGGCCGGCCTTCGTCCCAGGACGGAAGGACACGGGCGACACGATCGCGGAGCATGCGGGACTGCCCGGTGAAGAAATCAACCTGGTGTCCGATCTGCAGCGCCAAAAGGTCATGCGGATCTTTGATGCTGACGTCTTCCAGCACGCGTCCGGCTTTGTGCCAGTGCCCGTCCACCAGATGCGCGACGGCCGCAAGGTGTCCGCGTTCGGCTTCCGTGCCCGGAACGGCGCGGGCGGCGGCGAGGCTGTCGCGCGCGACCGGAATGCCAGGCGGCTCGGTGCCCAACAGATGCAGATACGCGCGCAGGGCGTGTGCCATGACGAAATCCGGGGCCTCGGCCAGCGCGGCATCGACGCTGGCGACCGGGTCCTCGATCAGGCAGCGCAGTTGATGCAGCGCGCGTTCATAGTGCGGCAGCGACGCGGTGGTTGCACCTGTAAGGGATTGGCGTGTCATGCGGTCCTCCTGTGGGGGCGTTGTACCATGTCTCCACAATTGGCGAGACGGCGGGGCGTATGCCACGGAAGTACCGCCCGTGGGGAAGGAATGGTACGGTCCGGGCCGTAGAATCAGACGGACCGGCTTCAGTTGTGAACGAACAGGATCTTCTCGATCTTGCCCCATTTCACCCCGAGCGCCATCAGATCGGCGATATAGGTCGCATCCCCGATCGAGCGCCTGTCGCGAAACCCCACCTGCCTGGCCCGTTCGGTGCGGGCGATGAAGCAGCCGATGTCGCTGTTCCCGGGCGATGGGTGCGTGGGGAACGCCGCATAGCTGCCGACGGGACGTCCGCCCGGGCGTTCATGGCTGTGGACCATGTCGCACAGCACCAGGTCGAGGTCATGCGCTCGCGCGGCCGTCAGCATCAGCTCGACGAATTTCGGCACATAGTAGTTGTCGTCGTTCGTCAGAAGCATGTAGTCCGTTTCACAGTCCCTGATCGCCTCCGCGCGCAGGCTGTGGCCATAGTCGTTGTGGCGGGCGCGGGAGAAACGGAACTCGAAGGACAGCGTCGTTTCATGTGACAGTTTCGACAGCAGCCGCAGCATCTCCGGGTCGGGGCCGTCATGCATGATGACCAGGTGGAACGACCGGTCGGTCTGCGACTGGAGCGAATGGACCAGGCAGGTGATCTGGGCATACCGTCGATACGAAACCACATAAATCGTCAGCGGCATACGCTCGGCTTTGTTCCTGTGCCGGAAGCACCAGAAGCTGTCGGCTGGCAGAGGCTCCGAGCGACACGTTGGCGCGACGGCTTCCCGCAACGCCGCGACTTCCGCGCGCAGGGAGGCGATCAGCCGCATGT
>CANJSR010000352.1 GCA_947476855.1 Acetobacteraceae bacterium | reverse complement strand
GTCAGTTGCAACCCCGCGTCGAGCAAGGCCTGTACGACATCGCCGACCGGATGGATGAACTGGTGCGTGCGGCTGCTGGCAAGGCGCACGACGGGATTGGCGTAGTCCCGATCATCATCCAGCACCAAGGCTTCACGCTGGAAATACGGCGCGAACCAACCGGGCATGCCGCCGGCGCTAGCGATCGAATCGTCGAGCGTCAAGGCCGCCGGATGCACATCCGCGAAGTAGAACATGCCACCCGGCGCCAGCAGGCTTGCAACGACCGCCGCCCATTTACGGATGTCAGGCAGCCACAATGTCGTACCCCAGGTCGTGAAGACGCGATCGAAATCACCTTCGACGGCCAGACGAGCGTCGAACAGGTCTGACTGTACGAAGGTCGCGTCAAGGCCGATTTCGGCGGCCAGATTGCGCGCGGCGGCGATCGCCGGACCGGAAAAATCCAACCCGGTGACAAGCGCGCCCTTCTGGGCCAAGGCAAGTGTATCGACGCCAAAATGGCATTGCAGATGCAACAACCGCAGGCCCGCCACTGGACCGAGTTCGGCTTCCTCGATCCCATGCAGGATGTAGTTTCCGCGCCGCAGCAAGTCCGTTCCATAGTCGGACTCCGGCGCCAGATGGGCGGCTACGCGCTCATCCCAGTTGGCTCGGTTCAGGCGCATCCATTCTGGTTCGGACATCGGCTGGCTCCAGGGTTCCCGGTCATTGGGCCGATATCGCGCCTGGTGCTCGACTGGCGTCTGCCCGCTGACGGCATCCTGTGCCACGCCTCATGCCGGACCGGCAATCCCGCTGTATCATCAACGGCGGAGTGAGCACTCAGGCCGCCAATACCGTCGCCACCTTCTCCATGCTTTCAACCGCCCGCACCCCATACCCCGCCAGCCGTCCAGCCGTGATCTCCAAGGTCCGCGCCGCGCCCGGGGCAATCGGCAGCACCGCATTCCCATCCGTCCAGCGGACCGGTTCCGCCCCATGCCGCTCCAGCCCCCACCAGCCAGCCGACAAGGCAGGATGGTCGAGCGGCAGGTCCTCACCCCCTACCCTGATCCGCCGCACCGAAAGACCCAGAAGCCGCCGGTCTTCTCGCCACGGCTCCATCTCGGCCGGAGAGGCAGCGTGCGACAACAGGCGCACATCGGCGCAACCCGGGGGCAGGATGAACGTGTAACGATCCCCTTTGATCGAGACCGGACACAGCACCCGCCCCCCGACCGCGATCCGAACGGCCGGGTCCTGGGTCAGCACCGGCCTCGGCACCGCCCGACCCAGTGCCGAAGCCCGATCCGCAAGCGCGTCCCAGACCGGCTTCACCTGCTCGGGTCCGTCAATAAAGGGCTGGCAGGAACGTGCCTCCCGTCTCCCCTGCCCGCTCAGGTCCGGATGCAGGATCAGCGGCAGGCCGGCATTCTCGAACACGCCCCGGTTGCCGGTATCGAGGTAGCTTTCGGCCGGCAGGCCTTCCGCCAGCAGCACGTCATGCGCGTCCAGTTCGATGTGGTAATAGACCACCGCCTCGCAGGTCGTTTCCTCCACGATGGTCGTGTGATTGACCAACAGCCGAGCCGGAATCAGCACGCCGTCGACGGACAGCGCATGGTCGGGAGAGACGCGCAGATCGCGAGCGGGGATGCCATCCGCGAAAGCCCCAGCCCCAATCCGAACCGGCCGCGCTCTGCTGGGGTCCGGATGACGGGTCAGGTCCAGATGCCGGTGCCCGATCCAGCGGATCGGCCGCGTCCCACCCGCGGCCAGCCGGACCCGATCGCCGACGCGCAGAGCCTCCACGGCCACGTCCCCGTGGTCGGTGGCGATCCGTGTGCCCTCGGCGAAGCAGGCGATCGTGATGTCCTGGTCGACCAGCACCGTCGCCTGGCCAAACGTGTAGGTGTCGTAGCCACCGGACGGCGCGCCCTTGGTCCAGCCTTCCAGACCCGGATCAAGGACATCCCCAGCATCCCCATCCACCTTCAGAGTATTGGAGGTCGTGGAAAGATTCAGCACCTCCAAGGACGACAGGACCAGCGTGTTGTTGCCGGCGCCGGTCAGGTCGATGACCTCGATGTTCTGAAGTTTTGGATTGGCGATGGCTGAAAGGTCCAGGGTCATCCCCGCCCCGTCCAGCGCCAGCGTATCGGTGCCCGACCCGCCATCGACACGCAGGAACGTAAGATCGGAAACCTTGATCGTGTCGTTCCCGGCCGCGCCGATCAGCACGTCGGCACCGCCCTTGCCATCGAGGACGTCGTCGCCAAGACCCGCCACGAAGTCGTCAACAGCGGCCGAACCGGTCAGGGTCTCCGCCCCGGTCGTGCCGGCCTGGGTGACGGCGGCGGTGAAGTCGCGGCCGAAGACAACGTAGCTCTCACCGGCCTCGCTCTTGGCGTTCCCCGCCGCGTCGCCGTATCGGGCGCCGATGAGAAGGTCGTCGAAGCCATCGCCGTCGAGATCGCCCGCCGAGGCGACGGACCAGCCGGAAAAGTCGAGCGAGTCCTGCCCGTAGATCACGAAACCGCCGGTGCCCGCGGCGATGGTCGTCAGGTCGATGCTGGCCCCGAAGCCTCCGGCCTTACCGAACACCAGGTAGCTTTCACCGGCGGCGGTCTTGGCGTTCCCCGCGGCGGCGCCACGGTAGGCCCCGATGAGGAGATCGTCGTAGCCGTCGCCGTTGACATCGCCCGCCGAGGCAACGGAGAAGCCGGAGATATCGCCAGCATCCTGCCCGTGGATCACGAAGCCACCGGTCCCGCCGACGACATCAGCCAGATCGACGCTGGCGCCGAAGCTGCTGGCCTTGCCGAAGATCACATAGCTGTCACCGGCGGAGGTCTTGGTGTTGTTGGCCGCGTCGCCATAGCGCGCGCCGATGAAAAGATCGTCGAACCCATCGCCGTTGACATCCCCCGCCGAGGCGACCGACCGGCCGGACCGGTCGTCCGCGTCCTCCCCATAGAGGACGAAGCCACCGGTGCCGGCGGCGATGTCGGTCAGGTCAAGGCTGGCGCCAAAGCCGCCGGCTTTGCCGAAGACCACATAGGTGTCCCCGGCATCCGACGTGAGGTTCCCGGCGGCGTCGGCGCGATCGGCCCCGATGATCAGGTCATCGAACCCATCACCGTTGATATCGCCGGCCGAGGCGACGGAAAAGCCAGACCGGTCATAGGCATCCTGTCCGTGGATGACGAACCCGCCGGTGCCAGCCGCCACGTCGGTCAGGTCGATGCTGGCGCCAAACCCTCCGGCCTTGCCGAACACCACATAGCTCTCACCCGCATCGGACTTGAGCTCCCCGGCGGCGTCGGCGCGATCGGCCCCGATGATCAGGTCATCGAACCCGTCGCCGTTGATATCCCCCGCCGAGGCGACCGAGGTGCCTGACTGGTCATTGGCATCCTGTCCATACACGACGAACCCGCCCGTGCCGGCGGCGATCGTGGCAAGGTTGATGCTGGCGCCGAAGCCACTGGCCTGGCCGAAGATCACATAGCTCTCACCGGCATTGGTCTTGGCGTTCCCCGCCGCGTCGCCGTTATGGGCACCGATGATCAGGTCATCGAACCCGTCGCCGTTGACATCGCCCGCCGAGGCAACGGAGCGGCCGGACCGGTCAAGGGCGTCCTGCCCATAGATCACGAAGCCGCCGGTGCCCGCGGCGATGGCGGTCAGGCTGACACTGGCGCCGAAGCCGCCGGACTTGCCGAACACGACATAGCTCTCACCGGCAAAGCTCTTGGCGTTGCCCTCCGCGTCGCCGCCCAACGCGCCGATGATCAGGTCGTCGAAGCCATCGCCGTTGACATCCCCGGCCGAGGCCACGGAGTAGCCGAAGTTATCATTCGCATCCCGCCCGTAGATGACGAAGCCGCCGGTGCCGGCCGTCACATTGGTCAGGTCGATGGGGGCCTGGATGATGGAGACGGCGGTGTTCACCTCCACCACCGCCTGGCCATTGGTGAACGTGGCGTAGCCGCCGGTGGTCTTGGTGTGGGTCCAGGTCTCGGCGCCGAATGACAGCGTATCTCCGGCGTCGCCCTCCACCCGAAGGGTATTGGAGGTGGACGACAGGTTCAGCACCTCAAGCGCCGAAACGACCAGGGTGTTGTTGCCAGCACCCGTGAGGTCGATGATCTCGATGTTCTGAAGTTTTGGATTGGCGATGGTGGAGAGGTCCAGCGTCATCCCCGCCCCATCCAGCGCCAGCGTATCGGTGCCCGACCCACCATCGACGCGCAGGAAGGTCAGGTCCGCGACCTTGATCGTGTCGTTGCCGCCAGCGCCGAGCAGGACGTCCGCGCCGCCTTTCCCGTCAAGGATGTCGTCGCCAAGGCCGGCCACGATATCGTCAACCGCGACCGACCCCGTCAGCGTCTCCGCCGTTGCCGAACCGGTCTGCGTGACCGCGGCGGTGAAGTCCCGGCCGAAGATGGTGTAGGACTTGCCGGCGTCGTCCCCGCCCGCTGGATCGGCGCCATCGGCCCCGACGATGAGATCGTCGAAGCCGTCGCCATTGACGTCCCCCGCCGAGGCGACGGACCGGCCGGAGAAGTCGCTCGTGCTCTGTCCGTTGATGACGAAGCCGCCGGTGCCCGCCGCGATGGCGGAGAGATTGATGCTGGCGCCGAAGCCGCCGGTCTTGCCGAACACCACGTAGCTCTTGCCGGCATAGAAGCCGGTCGCCGGATCGGCGCGGTAGGCCCCGACGATGACATCATCGATGCCGTCGCCGTTGATATCCCCCGCCGAGGCCACGGAGCGGCCGGCGCGGTCGCCGGAGCCCTGTCCGTTGATGACGAAGCCACCGGTGCCCGCCGCGATGGCGGAGAGATTGATACTGGCGCCGAACCCGCCGCCCGTGCCGAACACCACGTAGCTCTTGCCGGCCTGGCTCCCGCCAGCCAGATAGGCTCCGACGATGAGATCGTCGAAGCCGTCGCCGTTGACGTCCCCCGCTGAGGCCACGGAGATGCCGGAGAGGTCGTTCCCGCTCTGTCCATTGATGACGAAACCGCCGGTGCCGGCCGCGATGGTGGAGAGATCGATGCTGGCGCTGAACCCACTGCTCTTGCCGAACACCACGTAACTCTTGCCGGCGCCGGACCCGCCCGCCGGATCGGCGAGGAATGCCCCGACAATGAGATCGTCGAGGCCGTCGCCGTTGACGTCCCCCGCAGAGGCGACAGAGATGCCGGATTGGTCGCCCGCGCTCTGTCCGTTGATGACGAAGCCGCCGGTGCCGGCCGCGATGGCGGAGAGTTCTATGCTGGCGCCGAACCCGCCGCCCGTGCCGAACACCACGTAGCTCTTGCCGGCGTCGCCCCCGCCCGCTGGATCGGCGCCATCGGCCCCGACGATGAGATCGTCGAAGCCGTCGCC
>CANJSR010000351.1 GCA_947476855.1 Acetobacteraceae bacterium | reverse complement strand
CGATGCAGGACGCGATCATGCACTACATGCGGATCAACTTCGCGACCCAGGGCCTGACCGGCAAGGCCGCCCAGCGCGGCGGCAGCAAGGTCCCCGGCATCAACAACGCCCCCATGGGCCTGTATCCCTGCGCCCCCGGCGGTCCGAACGACTACGTCTACATCATGACGAGCAGAGCGAACCCGGAGCATTGGGATCGGCTGCTGAAGGTGGTGGGACGGGAGGAACTGATCGGCGACAAGCGCTATGCCACGCCGGCCGACCGCGTCGCGCGGGAAGCCGAGGTGGATGAGGTGATCTCCGCCTGGACCCGCACCCGCAACAAGATCGACGCCATGCACGCGGTCGGCGAAGCCGGCATCCCCGCCGGCGCGGTGCTGGATACGGATGAGCTGAACGCCGATACCTCGTTCGAGACGCGCGGCATCATGCAGACCATGGTCCACCCGGTGCATCGCCCCTTCAAGATGCCGGCCTGGCCGGTCCGCGTCGATGGCAAGCCGACCCGCGTGAAGGCGTCCCCGATGCTGGGTGAGCACACGAACCAGGTCCTGAGCGACTGGCTGGGCCTGAATGAGGCCGCGGTGGCGGCGCTCAAAGCGGACGGCGCGGTCTAGGATCGGTCATGAAACGGCGCCGGACCGTTTGAAAGGTCTGGCGCCCCATCGAAACGCAGGAGAACAGAATGCCGAAAGCCTATTGGGTCAGCGCCTATCGTTCCGTATCGAACACGGACAAGCTGGCGGCCTATGCCAAGCTCGCCGGTCCGGCCATCACGGCGGCGGGCGGGCGCTTCCTGGCGCGTGGGGAGCCTGCGAAGGTCTACGAAGCCGGGTTGATTCAGCGCACGGTGCTGATCGAATTCGACAGCGTCGCACAGGCGATCGCCGCGCATGACAGCCCTGGCTACAAGGCCGCGCTGGACGCGCTGGGTGACGGCGCGGACCGCGAAATCCGGATTGTCGAGGGCGTCTGACGCTCTGCCCATGCCCCTGGTCCCGGGCGGGATAAGGCTCGGGATCGGGGGATGGGAACGTTACTATATTTCAATTTCGGTGGAATTATTTTGGCTTGTCCGGCGCCCGTTTTTTGCGGCACAACCGGCGCCGACCGTCCATTTTATGGGCAGATGATTTTTCATCGAGACTTTCTTTCCGATCTATTTCAATTGACCCGAAATTAACGGTCTTATACCGAAAGATCGTGCAAGTATGACAATATTCATTCATGCCCGCGACGATTCGACGAGGGCGGCATAGCCAAAAATCGTGACTCTTATAATCAATGGAGAAACACTCTTGTGGCGTCCCATAGGGGTCATGCCTTCGGAGCAGACCGGTCCCGATCAATGCAATAAATAGAAATATTAAGGAAAATACTGCCGTGAAACCCGTCGTCCGATTTCTTCCAGGACGAGCCAGGAAGAATGCAAAGAACACCGAATGAACAGGAAGTTGCTTGTCGTCGATGACCAGGTCGGGTTGACCCGGGTGATCAGCATGGTCGCGGAGGAACTCGGCTATGAGACAAGGGTCGCCAACACCTCCATGGATGCCACCGATCTTTTCGTGACCTTCCAGCCGGATGTGGTCATCCTGGACATGATCATGCCGGAGAAGGACGGTATCGATGTCCTGAACGAGATGCTGCTGACCGGACTGAAGGCTAGGCTCGTGCTGACCTCGGGGCTGAGCCAATCGTTCCTGCGCCTGGCCGAGGGCGTGGCGCGGTTCCACGATATCGAGCGCGTGGAAATCCTCCGAAAACCTTTCAAGCGGGACGAACTGGCGGATCTGCTGCGCTGACGGCGCGGGGCAGGGCGGGTTGCATTTGGCCGGGTCGACGCGATCTGGGGGGCAGTCGTTTGATCACGAACGACCAAGCAATGGGAGATGCCCCATGATCGAGCTCCGTCCTTTCGCCAGCCTCGGCCAGTTCAAGAATGAATGGCTGAACGCCCGCCATCACTTCAGCTTCGGCGGCTATCGCGACCCCAAGCGCATGGGCTTCGGCCGCCTGCGCGTCTGGAACGATGATGAGATCGCGCCGGGGACGGGCTTTGACCCGCATCCTCATCGCGACATGGAGATCATCACCTATATCCGCGAAGGTGCGATCACCCACCGGGACAACCTGGGCAATGAAGGCCGGACCGAGGCGGGGGATGTCCAGGTCATGCACGCCGGCACCGGGATCGTGCATGCCGAGATGAACCTGGAGCCGATTCCGACGCGGCTCTTCCAGATCTGGATCATGCCCGACCGGACGGGCGTCGCGCCGGGCTGGGGGACGCGGCAGTTCCCGCGCGAAGGGGACGGGCTGCGCCTGCTCGCCAGCGGCCAGCCGGAGATGGGTGACGCGCTGCCGCTGAACGCGGATGCGTCGGTCTGGGCCGGTTCCCTGGCGGCGGGGGGTGAGGTGCGGCACGCGTTCGGCCCGGGTCGCGGCGGGTATCTGGTGCCGATCAATGGCGCGGTGAGCGTGGACGGGATCGCGGTGGGGCCGCGGGATGGCGTGGCGATCTCGGACCTGTCCGAGGTGACGATCACGGCGCAGGAGGCCGTGGAACTGGTCCTGGTGGATATTCCGGTCTGATACCGGACGGCGTAACGATTAACTCTCCGAACAGCGCTCATTCGTCGTGGTGGCCGAAGGGCCACCATCCACGGCTTTGGCGTGCTGGACTAGAAAAAGTCGTGGGTGCCGGGCCGGAGCCTGCCCTCGGGCTGGACCCGGGGACCCGGCATGACGAAGTGGAGACCACGAGGGTCATCGCCAAGGCCGCCTGGTATGATACCGGACGGCATCGCCGCTGGCTGCCGAACGGTGCTGTCACCGCGTGGCGGCCCCCCGAGTCCGGCGAAGAGCCGGCCCGAGAGCAGGTTCCGGGCCACCAGCCACGGCGTCCTGGTGTCAACAACGGAACGCCACGAGGACACCAGGGATGACCCGTTTCCCGGGCCGGAGCGGTTAACCCGCCGCGATGTCGCGCCAGCCCTGCGTGACGACCCAGGCATCCGGGTCGAAGGCGAACCAGTTTCCGCCGCCCTGGCCTGGCTGATCGAAGCGGCGGGAGATGTCCGCCCCCGACAGATACGCCAGCAGCAGGGCGCCGACCCCGCCATGTGCCACGATCGCGATATCGCCGGCTGAACGGTCGGCGGCCACGATCCCCCGGACGCAGGCCACGATCCGTGCCTGGGCATCGCACGCGCGTTCCCAGCCGCGGATGCTGTGCTCGGGATGGGCGAAGAAGGCGTCGGCCGTCGCCTCGAATTCCGCCTTCGGCAGATAGCCGGTGGCGGAGCGGTCGTTCTCGTGCAGGTCCTGCACCTGGGTTACCGGCAGGCCGGTGGCGGCGGACAGGATCGCGGCCGCGTCGGTCGCCTTGCGCTCCTGGCTGCTGAAGATCGCGGACAGGCGGGCGATGGCGTCGGAGCGGTTGAAGGCTTTGTGCCGGCGCCTGCCCTCGGGTGACAGGGGCCAGTCCGGCACCGGGACAGCGGGGTCGATCACGACCTCGGCATGGGTGATGAACAGGACAAGCCGGATCACGTGCCGTGGAACCGGTCGCCCGCGTCACCGAGGCCGGGGCGGATATAGCCGCGCTCATCCAGGCCGCGGTCGATCGCGGCGGTGATCACGGGCACACCAGGGTGGGCGGCGGTGAAGCGGCGCAGGCCCTCGGGCGCGGCGAGCAGGCAGGTGAACAGGACCCGCCGGACGCCGGCTTCCCGCAGGCGGTCCACCGCGCGGACGGCCGATCCGCCCGTGGCCAGCATCGGATCGACCAGGATCACCGCCCGTTCGGCGACATCGGGCGGGAGCTTCAGGTAGTATTCGGCTGCATCGAGCGTCGTTTCATTCCGGGCCAGCCCGATATGGCCGGCGGCGGCGTCGGGCAGGACCTCCAGCATCGCCTGCTGGATCGCGTTGCCGGCCCGGAGGATCGAGACCACGCAGGGCGGCGGGCCGGCCAGGAACGGGGCCTGCATCTTCTCCAGCGGCGTTTCGATCTCGATCCGGGTCAGCTTCAGGTCGCGTGTCGCCTCATACGCCAGCAGAAGGCTGATCTGGCGGGCGGCCTGGCGGAACAAGGCGGTCCCGGTGCGGCGGTCGCGCAGGATGGTCAGCGCGTGGGCCGCCAGCGGGTGGTCGATGACCGTCACCGAGGGAAATACATCTGTCATGACAACCCGCTATCCTTCATCCCGCGCCCCTGGCGTGTCCGGCCCAATTCTGGAACAGTTGCCTGAATTGCAACCAGGAGGAAACACCATGCCAACCGACAGGAAAACCGCCATCGTCACCGGGGCCGCCAGCGGCATCGGCCGAGCGATGGCGATGGGATTGGTTGGGGCGGGATTTGATGTGGTGGCGGTGGATCGCAACGCCTCTTTGCTCGCCACCATGCCGGCCGAGGCCGCCGGCAAGCCGGGATCCGTCACGCCCTGCCAGGCCGATCTCTCGGACCAGGCGTCGTTCGACATGATCGTCACCACGGCCCTGGCAAAGTCCGGCAAGATCGACGTCCTGGTGAACAATGCCGGGATCGGCCAGGCGTCGGTGCGGGAGACCTATGGCAACAACCCGATCCGGTTCTGGGAAGCGACACCCGAGCATTGGGCGCGGTTCGTCGCCGTGAACGCGACGGCGCCGATCATGATGGCGCGCGCCGTGGTGCCGCACATGATCAAGGCTGGGCAGGGGCGGGTGATCACCGTCACGACCAGCCTCGGGACGATGGTGCGGGAGGGTTATCTTCTGTACGGGTCCTCCAAGGCCGCCGCCGAGTCCGCCATGGCCGTCCTGGCCGCTGATCTGGTGGGCACCGGCGTGACGTCAAACGTGCTGGTGCCGGGGGGCGTGACGGATACGCCGCTGGTGGGCTCCGCCCGCGGCAACCGGGACAAGATGCTGAAGCCCGAGATCATGGTCCCGCCGCTGCTGTTCCTGGTCTCTGATGCCGCCAAGACGATCAACGCCAGCCGCTTCATCGCCGCTGACTGGGACACGACGCTGCCGGGTCCCCAGGCCGCCGAGAAGGCGCAGGTGCCGATCGCGTGGCTGGGCATCGCGCGGATGCCGATCGAGCCGGGCTAACGAAAACGGCCCCGGGGTCTCCCCCGGGGCCGTTCCTTTTCCAACCCTGGTGGGGTCGGATTACTTCCAGCTCGCCAGCATCGCCAGCAGAAGCAGGGCGACGATGTTCGCGATCTTGATCATCGGGTTCACCGCCGGGCCGGCGGTGTCCTTGTAGGGGTCGCCCACGGTGTCGCCGGTGACCGCGGCCTTGTGCGCCTCGGACCCTTTGCCGCCGTGATTGCCTTCCTCGATGTACTTCTTCGCGTTATCCCACGCGCCGCCGCCCGAGGTCATCG
>CANJSR010000350.1 GCA_947476855.1 Acetobacteraceae bacterium | reverse complement strand
TTGAACGCGCATGGCGGGAACGAGAACGCGCTGCGGACCATCACCGACGACCTGACCCCGAAATACGCGGCCGCGATCGTCCAGTTCACCTACTGGTACGCCGCCGCGGTGCCGATCGCGAAGATTCTCGAAACCCAGGGCGGGCTGTCGCATGCCTGCGAAGCCGAAACGTCCATGATGATGGCCGTGCGTCCCGACCTGGTCGCGATCGACCGTATCCCGCTGGCCAAGGCGAACACGACTCCGGCCGTGGATGACGTGGTGGGTGGCGGGGTCTACCGGTGGCGCTCGATCGGCAGCCGGTCGTCCAGCGGCGTGATGGGCAACCCGGAGGCGGCGACGGCCGAGAAGGGGGAACGGCTGTTCGACGCCATTTCCACCGCGCTGGCGACCAAGCTGTGCAACCAGGAAATGTGGGACCTGCCCTGGACGTCCGAGACCCTGACGTAGATCGTCTCGACGAAGGCGATCTCCGGTCGCACGATCAGACCGTTCCTGGGACGGGGAGACGGGAGGCCTCGGCCCTATGGCCCGGGCTTCGTCGGTTGGACCTCCACCGCCACCTCGTTCCGCTTGAACCAGGGCAGCGTGAATGGCGGATCATAGCCCAGGAACCACGGCGCGCCGGTGGGCGTCCAGCCGCTGTCGTTCAGTCGGGCGAGCAGCGCCGCCTGCTTCTCGGCAATGCTTGCCTCCGTCGAATGGCCGCTGAAGCGCAACGCCGCGACGGTTGCCGCTTGCGTGGTAACGATCCTGACCGCGGGGTCGGTCGGCACGGGAGGGGATGACGCGACCGCCGCCGGCAGGAAGAATCGCATGGTGACCCGCGTCTGACCATCCACGGCGGATGAATCCACCCGCACCGGCGCGGTCATCGCGATCAGGCTCGCTCGCTGTTCGACCGGCGCGGTCATCGCCACCGTCTGGTTCCCGGCGTTGGCGCCGGTAATGTACTCGAACAGCAACCGGAACGCGGCCGCCGACGCCTTGTCCTTGGTATCCGCCGCCGCGGTGGTTTCGGCCGCGATCGCGGGACCGTAGGCGCGGATTTCGACATCCGCGCCAAGGTCACGCGTGACCGTGTAGGTCGGCTGCTCGAACAGCCAGGACGCACCGAACACCGCGAGGCACGCCTCGGCGAAGGTCGTTGCGTAGTAGATCACCTTGTCAAACATCGGGGCCTCCTGGCCATCGACAGATGGGGAGGGGGGGCGGCCGGAGCAATCGCCATTCCATCAGGACCGCCATGATGGTGGACGGCATCACCACGACACAGACCGGCACCGGGCTGCCTGCTGACGGTCCGTGATGTCTCCGTTCAGTTCTGGCGCGCGCGGAGGATTTCAGCGCGATCCGAAGATCGCGCTGCCGACCCGGACCCAGGTGGCGCCATGGGCGATCGCGGTCTCGAAATCCGCGGACATCCCCATCGACACCACGCCCAGCCCGTGACGCTGGGCACAGGCGGAGAGCCAGGCGAAATGCGGCGCCGGGTCCTCCCCCTGCGGAGGCACGCACATCAGGCCGGCCAGGGTGGCGCCGAACCGGGTCTTCATGGCTTCGATGAAGGCATCCGCCTCGGCGCGGGAGACGCCGGATTTCTGCGGTTCCTCCCCGGTATTGACCTCGATCAGCAGGGTCGGGCGGCG
Organism: Acetobacteraceae bacterium; assembly: GCA_947476855.1. The sequence goes on along the minus strand of CANJSR010000350.1, from coordinate 3,738 downwards.
GCCTTCCTTCTCCATCGCCGCTTCCAGCGCGTCGGCCAGGCGCGGGCGGTCCAAGGTCTCGATCACATCGGCGATGCGGACGGCGTCGCGGGCCTTGTTGGTCTGCAACCCGCCGATGATGTGCAGGCTGAAACGGTGGTCGGCGCGCAGGGCGGGGAATTTGCCCTCGGCTTCCTGCACCCGGTTTTCTCCGAACACGGTCTGCCCGGCGGCCAGCGCCGCCAGCACCGCGTCCTGCGGCTTGGTCTTGGAGACGGCGACCAGGGTCACGTCTTCCGGCCGGCGGCCGGCGCGGATGGCGGCGTTCGCGATACGCTCACGCACGCGGGCCAGGTTCTCGATGATGGCTTGGGTCTCGGGGGTCATGACCGCAGGCTTGCCATCCTGGGGGACGGCGTCAAGCGGTTTGGTGGCGGATCAGCCGGTTTCCCTCCCCAGGCGCAACGCCTGGAGAGGGCCGTGGCCGTCCTAGCTGGCGGGACGCTTCATCTTGCAGCTATGCGTCGCGTCCAGGTCGCCGGGCTTCACCACCGTCTCGGTCTTCCAGCCAAGGCCGGTCTTTTCCGAGTCGTACTTCACGTCCTTGGTGAAGCGGGAGCCGTAGTAGGTCAGGATGATCTGATGATCGTCCTTCCGCATCGTGGCCGGCTGGCCGGCGGCATCGGTGATCGTGATCCCCTCCAGCGCCATCGCGACCTTGAACGGGTCGGTCGAGCCCGCCTTCGCGATGGCGGCCACCGTCATTTCGACCGCGGTGCGCCGATCGCCGAAGATGAAGTCGAAGTCGAACTTCTTGCGGAACTCCTGGATCCAGGCGTCGAGTTCCTTGTTGTTGATTTCAAGGCCCACATTCTCATGCATCGACAGCACGGAATGGACGCGGTTGTTGCCGCCCGGTCCGATCGCGGTCGGGCTGCCGGCCAGGTGGCCCAGCATCGTGTGATACTCGACCGGCAGGCCGGCATCCATGCCGCCCTTCACCAGCAGCGACAGGTCCTGGCCCCAGTTGCCGGTCAGCAGCGCTTCCGCGCCCGAGGCCTTCACCTTGGCCACGTAGGACGAAAAATCCTTGATCTTGCCGAGGGGGATCATTTCCTCACCGACGACCTGCACATCGGGGCGGAGCGCCGCCAGGTACTTCTTCATGTCGCGCTGCGCGGACTGGCCGAAGATGTAGTCCTGGTTGAGCAGATAGACCTTCGTGATCCTCTTCGGCAGCGCTCGGATCATGATCTCGGCCTGCTGGCCGGCATGCATCGAGAACCGGAAATGCCAGAAGCTGCATTGTTCGTTCGTCAGCTCGGGCGCCAGGGCACCGCAGTTGATGTAGAGGACGCGATTGTCCTTGTTGCGGGCGTTGTTTTTCTCGACCGCCCCGATCAGCGCGCTGCCGACATTGGATGGTCCGCAGTTGAAGACGATCTGGATACCCTCATCGACCATCTTCTGGAGGTTGATGATCGCCTCCCCCGCCTGGCCCTTGTTGTCCATCGGGACCAGGACGATCTTCTTGCCCAGCACTCCGCCCTTGGCATTGATCCCGTCGATCACCGTCTGGATGGTCTTGATGCCCTGGTCACCGACCTGGGCGAAGGCCCCCGACAGCAATTCGGAGTAGCCGAAGCGGATCGTGTCATCCGCGGCATTGGCTGGCTGGCCGAACAGGCCAGCGAGCGCGAGCAGGGCGCCGGAGCCCCATTTGAAAAGCCGAGACATTGCGTTTCCTCACTGCGTTTTGTTTTCATTGGCGGGCCGGTTTTTGCGCGGACCCAGGGGTGCATTCGCAGTGTGAAGTGACTTCCCGTCGCAGATCAAGCGTTCTGGTGGGCGGCGCTGATTCGGGCTGTCCGGCGGTCTCCCGCCATGGCCTACGCCGCCTGGGACATGTCCAGGTCGTCCGTGTCCGAGAGCAGGTAGGCCGGCAGGGATCCCGCCTCGATCTCCAGCAGACGCACGGCGCCGGTTGCCGGGGGCAGGGGCAGCATCGCCTCTCCCGTCGTCCAGCGGCGGATGGCCTGGCCATCGCGTTCCACGGCCCACCAACCCCGGGTCATGTCCGGATGGTCCAGGGGCAGGTCCGTGACCATCCCACCTTCCCGCAACCGGATGCGGCGCACGGAAAGGCCGAGGGTCCGGCGGTCTTCCCGCCAGGGCTCGATTTCCGACGGGACCGATGCGCGGGACACGAGGCGTGGCGTGTCGGAACCGGGCGGCAGGGCGAAGACATAGCGGTCCGGCCCTGTCTCGATCGGGCGGAGCACGCGGTTGCCCACGACGATCCGGGGCTCCGGGTCCACGGTGATGGGCGTGACGGGCACTGGCTCGCCCAGCGCTTTGGCCCGGGCGGCCAGCCGGTCCCATACCGGCCTCACAGTCTCCGGCGTATCGGCGAACGGTGCGGCCGACCTGGCAACGCGCCCGCTTTGGCCGCGGAAGTCAGGATGCAGGACCAACGGCCCCGCCGCGTTCTCGAACACGCCGCGATTGCCTGTATCCAGGTAGCTTTCCGCCGGCAGCCCCTCGGCCAGCAGCACGTCATGCGCGTCCAGTTCGACATGCCAGTAGGTCACCGCCGTGCAGGCCATCTCCGCCAGGATCGTCGCCCCATTGACCAGCAGCCGAGCGGGAATGAGGCGGTTGTGGGTGAACAGGGCGTGGTCGGGGGAAACCAGCAGGTCGCGCGCCGGCACGCCCGCGGCGAAGGCGCCGGCACGGATGCGGATGGGGCGGGCCGCGGCGGGGTTCGGATGGCGGGTCAGGTCCAGATGCCGGCGACCGATCCAGCGGATCGGGCGCGTGCCGCCGGAGGCGAGACATACCGTGTCGCCGATCCGCAGCGCCTCGACGGCGACCGGGCCGCTCGCGGTCATGATTTCCGTGCCGGAGGCAAAGCAGGCGATCGTGAGCTCATCATCGACCAGCACCTTGGCCTGGCCGAACGTATAGGTGGTGTAGCCGCCCGAGGAGCCGCCGTCGGCCCAGGCCTCCAGGCCAAGATCGATGATGTCGCCCGCATCCCCGTCGACCCGGACGGTGTTGGAGGTGTTGGAGAGGTTCAGGACCTCCAGCGACGACAGGATCAGGGTGTTGTTGCCCGAACCCGTGATGTCGATCGCCTCGATATCCTGGATGCGGCTGTTGGACGCGGCCGACAGGTCGAGCGTGATCCCAGCCCCATCCAGCGCCATCGTGTCGGTGCCGGTCCCGCCATGCACCCGGGCGAAGGTCAGGTCAGAGACCGCCAGCCGGTCGTTGCCCGCCCCGCCGATCAGGACATCCGCGCCGCCCTTGCCGTCCAGGATGTCGTCGCCCAGGCCGCCGACCATGTCGTTCGCGCTGGCCGATCCGGTCAGGGTCTCGGACGCGGATGAGCCGAGGTGGCTGACCGACAGGGTGAAGGACTTGCCGAAGACCACGTAGCTTTTGCCGGCATTGGTCCCGCCCGCCGGGTCGGCGTAGCGCGCGCCGACGACCAGGTCATCGAAGCCGTCGCCGTTCAGATCGCCCGCGGCGGAAACCGAGAAGCCGGTCTGGTCATTGGCACCCAGGCCAGTCAGAACGAAGCCGCCATTCCCGGCCTCGATGTCCGCCAGGTCGACGCTGGCGCCAAAGCCGGAGGAGCGGCCGAACACGACATAGGCCTTGTTGCCGCCCACCGCCCCGATGATCAGGTCATCGACCCCGTCGCCGTCGATGTCACCGGCGGAACTGACCGAGTAGCCCGAATCCTTGGACGCC
>CANJSR010000349.1 GCA_947476855.1 Acetobacteraceae bacterium | reverse complement strand
CTACCTCGCCTGGAGCATCCTGACCCGCCTCCCCCGCGATCCCGCCTGGTTCGCGTTCGGCATCCTGCTCGCCGCCCTGGCCACCGGCGTGATCGGCGCCCTGCTGGAAACGACCCTCCTGCGCCGCATCTACCGCGCGCCGGAGTTGTTCCAGCTTCTGGCGACCTTCGGCGTGGTGCTGGTCGTCCAGGACCTGGTGCCCCTGATCTGGGGGCCACAGGACCTGCCCCTCCCCCGCCCGCCCTGGCTGCGCAGCTTCGTGACCATCACGGGGGAGCGGTTTCCCCTCTATGACCTCATCCTGATCGCCATCGGCCCGGTGGTGCTGCTTCTGCTCTGGCTGCTGCTGCACCGAACCCGCTTCGGCATCCTGATCCGCGCGGCGACCGAGGACCGGGAGATGGCGGCCGCCCTCGGCATCGACCAGCGCATCCTGTTCACCGCGGTCTTCGCCCTCGGCGCCGCGCTGGCCGGCCTGGGCGGGGCACTGATCCTGCCGAACACCTCCGCCAACACTGGCATCGACCTGGCGGTGATCGTGGAGGCCTTCGTGGTCGTCGTGGTCGGCGGCATGGGCAGCGTGACCGGCGCCTTCGTCGCGGCCCTGCTGATCGGAGTCCTGCAATCCTTCGGGATCGCGCTGTTGCCCAAAGCGACGCTGGTCCTGGCCTTCGTCGTCATGGCAATCGTCCTGATCGCCCGCCCGAACGGGCTGCTGGGCGAGGCCCTGGCACCCGTCCGAGGCGCCGCCGGTGCCCCCACCCTGATCCGGCCCGACAGCAGGCTGACCCAGGCGGCGTTGCTGGCCGGGCTGGGACTGGCAGCGCTGGCGCCCTTCGTCCTCGGCCCCTACCCGCAAGCCGTGCTGACCGAGGCGCTGATCGCCATGGTCTTCGCCGCCAGCCTGCATCTGACCATGGGGCCCGGCGGAATGGTCAGCTTCGGGCATGCCGCCTGGTTTGGCCTCGGGGCTTACGGTTCCGCTTTGGCCGCAAAGATCCTGCTGTTGCCGACACCACTCGGGTTGCTCGCCGCGCCTTTGGTGGCCGGGCTGGCGGCGGCGGCGTTCGGGGCCTTCATCGTGCGGCTGTCGGGCGTCTACCTGGCCATGCTGACCCTGGCCTTCGCGCAGATCGTCTGGGCCGTCGCCACCCAGTGGTCCTGGCTGACGGGGGGAGACGACGGTGTCCTCGGCGTCTGGCCGTCCCTGCCCTTTCCCTTCTACTGGGCCGTGCTGGGCCTCAGCGCGGGGACCGTCTGGCTGCTGCGGCAGGTGATCCATGCGCCCTTCGGATTCGCCCTGCGCGCGTCCCGGGACTCGGCGCTGCGGGCTGGCGCCATCGGTCTGGACCCGGACCGACTGCGGATGGCGGCCTTCACCATCGCCGGGGCGGCGGCGGGCCTGTCGGGCGGGTTGTTCGCCTATGCCAAGGGCAGCGTGTTCCCGACCTATGTGCATGTCGGGCACTCGGTCGACGCGCTGCTGATGGTGCTGCTTGGCGGCGTGCAGACCGTCAGCGGGCCGATCGTGGGGGCGCTTGTCTATACCGGGCTGTACGACATGCTGCTGCAGGTCACCACGATGTGGCGGCTCGCACTGGGGCTGGCGATCATCGCCCTGGTCCTGCTGTTCCCCAACGGCATCGCCGGCGCGATCAGGCGGCCGGCATGAGCCTGCTGAGCGCCCGAGACCTCCGCAAGAATTTCGGCGGTGTGGAGGCCGTGGCCGGCGTCTCCTTCACCCTGGCCGCCGGCGAACTCCTGGCCCTGATCGGCCCGAACGGCGCCGGGAAATCCACCTGCTTCAACCTGGTGAACGGACAGACCCCGCCTGATTCCGGTTCCGTCGTGCTGGACGGCACGGACATCACCGGTTGGCCGCCCCGCCGCGTCTGGCGCCTGGGGGTCGGGCGCAGTTTCCAGGTCGCCGCCACCTTCGCGTCCATGACCGTGCGGGAGAATGTGCAGATGGCGCTGATCGCCCGCCACGGGCTGGTCTGGCGCTTCCTCCGCCCCGCCCATCGCCTGTTCCGCGCCGAGGCGGATGCCCTGCTGGCCCAGGCCGGATTGACGGACCAGGCGGACCAGGGCTGCGGCGCGCTGGCCTATGGGGCTCTGAAGCGGCTGGAACTGGCACTCGCTTTGGCCAACGACCCGCGCCTGCTGCTGATGGATGAGCCCGCGGCGGGCCTCGCCCCCGCCGACCGGCGCGCGCTGATGGATCTGGTACGCCGCCTCGCGCGGGTACGGAACTGCGCGGTGCTGTTCACCGAGCACGACATGGACATCGTCTTCGCGGTCGCCGACCGGATCATGGTGATGGACCGCGGCAAGCTGATCGCCGAGGGCGACCCGGCCGCGATCCGCGCCAACCGCCTGGTCCAGGCGGTCTACCTGGGCGAGGAAGGCTGATCCACCGAGCCTGCGGATGGCTCTGGCCGTATCCACGTCGTCATGCTGGGCGCAGGCCCAGCACCCACGACTTTCAGTCGTTCTGAACAGGAGAGCCGTGGATGGCGGACCTTCGTCCGCCACGACGCGGTGGTACCGTCCGCAGGGTCGGCAGTGACCCCGACTGGTATCAGTAAGGCTTGTCCCCCGCCACCGTCACCCGGAAGCCCGAGCGCGTGTGCGGCCAGTAATCCCACATCGCCCGGTGCTGGGTGCAGCGATTGTCCCAGAACGCCACCGAATTCTCCCGCCAGCGGAACCGGCACTGGAACAACGGGTCTTCGCTCAGGTCGAACAGATAGGCGAGGATGCCCGCGCTCTCGTCCCGCGGCACGCCGACGATCCCCGTGGTGAAGCCTCGGTTCACATACAACGCCTTCCGCCCGGTCACCGGATGCGTGCGGATGATCGGATGTTCAGCGCGCGGATAGACGGGTTTGTCCTGCATGCCGAGATTGGCATACATCCCGCGATACACGGGCTCGCCGTCATGCACCGCCGTCAGCCCGTCCAGATAGACCTTCATCCGGTCGGACAGAGCCTCATAGGCCGCGTACATGCTGGCGAACAGCGTGTCGCCGCCCTTCGGCGGGCATTGCTTGATGTACAGGATGCTGCCCATCGGCGGCTCGGGGTCGCAGGACACATCGCTGTGCCAGGCTTCGCCGTTCGCGCGCGGGCTGTCCTTGTCGGCGCGGATGATCATCAGTTCCGGATGGCCCGCGACATGGGGCGCGGCCGGATGGCTGTGCAGTTCGCCGAAGTTGCGCCCGAACGACAGATGCTGTTCGGGCGTCATGTCCTGATCACGGAAGAAGATCACCGCGTTCTCCGCCAGCGCGCGATGGATCTCCGACATCTGGTGGTTGGACAGCGGCGCGGAGAGGTCCACGCCACTGATCTCCGCCCCGATGATCGGCGTCAGCTTGTCGATCGTGATGGTTTCGTACGGCGCGGACTCGTCGGGGTTGTGCCGATACCGGGGTCCGTTGTTGCCACGCAGCGCACTCATGATGGTTGCTCCCTCTCAGCGCTGGACGTTGTCGCTCCGCACCGGAATGCCGGTCTGCTCATAGCAAACCTGCGCAAACGCCTTAACCCCCTCCTCGATCACCTGCTTGCTCGGCATCGCGAAGCAAAGCCGCAGATGAGAGCTGGAATTGTCCGGGCTGACCGCCCAGGCGGGACCTTCGTTGAAGATGATGCCCCGCTCCGCCGCCGGCTTCAGCAGCTTCCGCACATCGACGCTGTCGGGCAGCTTGATCCACAGGAAGATGCCGCCCTTGGGCGCCCAGCATTCCGCGGAGGTGCCGAACTCCCGCTCCACCGCCTCCACCATGCATTTCAGCTTGTCGTGCAGGACGCCGTTCAGGTGGTTCAAATGCTTGTCGAAGTTCTTCGAGAAGTATTCCGCGACCACCATCTGGTCGAGCGCGCCGGTGCCGCTGTCACCCTTGAGCGGCAGCAGGCGGCGCATGATCTCCCACGGGGCCACGATGTAGCCCAGCCGCAGCGCGGGGGCGAGCGACTTGGAGAACGATCCGAGATGGATCACCGCGCCGGGATCAAGCGCATAGAGCGCCGGCGGCGCCTCCACCCCGTCCCACAGCAGGTCGGCGTAGCACTCGTCCTCGAAGATGCAGACATTGTATTCGCGGGCCAGCTTGATCAGCGCGTGGCGGCGGTCGAGCGGCAGGATGCTGGCCGTCGGGTTCTGGATCGTCGGGATCGTGTAGATGAACTTGGGCGTGATGCCCTTTGCCTTCAGGTCCTTGAGCTGCTGTCCCAGCGCGTCAATGACGATGCCGTCCTCGTCCAGCTTCATCGCTTCCAGCTTCGCGCCGATCTTGCGGAAGCGGTTCATCGCGCCCTGGTAGCAGAATTCCTCGCATAGGACAGTGTCGCCGGGGTTGACCAGCATGCCGCTGATCATGTCGAGCCCCTGGCCCGAACCGGTCGTGATCATCACGTCATCGATGCCGATATTCGTGCCGCGGATGCGGTTGCAGCGGTCGGCGACGAACTGGCGCAGGCCCGGATAGCCCTGCGGACCCATGCCGAGGTTGTAGATCGCGAGCTTGGCACCCTCGCGGCGCAGGACGGAGGCCGCGGCGTCGACCAGTCCCTCGATCGGAATCTGCTCCGGGTCGTTGTTGCCGCCGACGAAATAGTACGGAGGGAACGGCGCCCACTTCGCCGCCGGGTCCGGCAGCCCGTCGCGATAGAGCTTGCCGTAATCAATCATGCTGTCGGCCATGGGACGTTTTCCTCTCGTCTGTTGGACGGGAGGTTAGCAATTTCCCGGGCGCCTGCCAGCCCCGCTTCTGTGATCAGGGAGAGGCGAGGCGCGTGGTCGCGTAGACCGAAGCGATGGGCGCCTGGAAGCCGATGCTGGAAAGGGTCAGGTCACCCTCCTCGATCCGGGTGGTCCGATCGGGCCAAGCACCGTCGGCGTCCCGCCGCAGGACCTCGGCGAGGATGGCGGTGCTGTGGACGATCAGGATTTCCCGCACACTGGGGATGGTCGCATAGGCCCAGATATTGGCCCAGGTCTCCGCCTTGTTGCTGGGGGAGAGGATTTCGATGATCAGCACCGGGTCCGAGAGGTCGTATTCCTCGGCCTGGTACGGGGTGCAGGTGACGGCGAGATCGGGGATCCGGAAGTTCTCCGAGGATCGAATGCGGGGGACGATGCCCGGGGCGGAGATGATAGAGCAGGGTCCGCCGCCTAGGCGGAGATGATCCCTGATCATCGCGCCGAGTTCAGCCTGGATCGCGCCATGGGTCCGGCTTGTGGGCGCCATGGCAGTCGGAATGCCGTCGATCAACTGCCAGCGTGTTCCGGCCGGGGCGTTCCAGGACAGGAACTCCCGCACGGACATGACGCTCGGGATTTGCAGCGCTGCTTCCATCGCGACAGCATAGCACGGTTAGGCGCACCG
>CANJSR010000348.1 GCA_947476855.1 Acetobacteraceae bacterium | reverse complement strand
CGCCCGAGGGCGCGCGGATCGCGGCGTCCAGCACCTGCGTGATCAGCGCGTCCGGCACCGGCGTGTCGTGGTAGCGGCGCAGGGAGCGCGCGGTGTGGATTGCCTCGAACAGCCCGATATCGGTCATCGCCGGTCTCCGTGTGGGGAGTGGAACGATGCGGCCGGGGCGGCGTTCAGCGCAAGCCGGGGCGTGGCAGGATGACGGTGTCGGTGACGGCGCCGGTGGGGACGACGCGGAACAGGCGCAGGGTCTGGACATTGGTGCGGGAGACTTCGCCGACGGGCTCCGCCGACCGCCAGAGGGTGGCATCGAAGCCGCGCAGGTCGCGGGAGTCGCGGACCAGGATACCGGCGCCGTCCAGGGGCGCGGGGGTGGGCAGGGTGAACAGGCGCCACCGGTCCTCGATCCCCAGGATGGGCACCGCTTGCGGCATGATCCAGGCCAGTTCGGCGGCGATGGCATATTGGTCGGCGACGACGAAGGTGGCGCCGGCGCGTTGGCGGGCGGCCTCGACCTGGGTGGCGACGCGGTCCCAGTCGGCGAGGCGGAGCGCGATCGGATCGACCGGCACGGGCATTGGGACGGCCCAGGTGGCGGCGTGCAGGTAGGCGAGGAACGTGATCCCGAGGCCCAGCCCGATCGCGGGGGCGCGCAGGCGGGTCCAGATCGGCTGGGTCAGGCCGGCAGCGGCGATCGCGGCGGCGGGGTAGACGATGCCAGGCCAGTTGCCCTGCACCCGGGCGCCGAGGGCATACCAGACGAAATACAGGGTCGCGGGCACGGTCAGCGCCGCGAGCAGCGTCCAGGCCGGGTCCCGCGTGCGCCAGGTTCGGCTGGCGGCGAGGACGATGCCGGCGATGCACAGCGCCCAGACCAGCGGCGTGGCGAGGCCGGCCTGGCCGCCGATCAGTTCGGCGAGGAACTGCGCCGCGCGATCGGCCTGCCAGGCGCCGACCCGCCCGCCCTGGCGGAGGAAACCGGCCCAGTCGTGATCGGCGTTCCAGGCGACGACGGGGGCGAAGACCCCGAGCGCGATGGCCAGCCCCAGCCAGGGGCCTGGCTGGCGGAGGTGGCGGCGGGTGGTGGGGGATGACAGAAGCCACAGGCCGATGCCGAGGCCCAGGAAGGCAGCGGTGTATTTGCTGCACAAAGCGAGGCCCCCGAACAGGCCGGCGAGGGCCCACCAGGGGGTGGCGGTACGTCCCGATAGAGAGGCGGCGTTGGGCTGAGGGGGTGGTGGTTCCAACACGCCCCCCCTCCCCGTGAGGGAGGGGGTCGGGGGGAGGGGTAGATGCCCCCCTGGCCGTGCCGCGATACCCCCCACCCCAACCCTCCCCCTCAAGGGGGGAGGGGGCGGGGTCGCACCGCCCCGGGGAGGGGAGCCAGCGATCCGCGCCAGGGCCCAGATCGTCGCGGTCCAGAACAGCAGCAACGGGGAATCCGGCGTCATCACCACCGACCCCACCCCCAGGAACAGGGTACCGTTCAACAGTGCCCCGGCGACCAGCCCCGCGCGCCGTCCGGGCAGCAGCCGTTCCGCCGCGTCCGCCAACAGCACGGTCCCCAGAGCCGCGGCGATGGGTCCCAGCAGCCGCACGCCCAGGGGGGTCTCTCCCGCCAGCGCGGTCCCGGCCCAGATCCACAGCGCCACCATCGGCGGATGATCCAGGTATCCCGGCGCCAGGGCGTGGGACCAGATCCAATAATAGGCCTCATCCGGAGCCAAGGGGAGGATCGCGGCCATCCACAGCCGCAGCGCGGTCAGCGCCGCCAGCGCGACGCCGGCCCAGAGCATCACGACCCGCTCATCCAACGCCGGCCCCCGCGGCCGGATCACCACGACCCCATCGCCGCCAGCCCGATCACCATGGAACCCAGGCGTTCAAGGCCCTCTCACCGAGCGCGCCAGACCAGCGTCGAGGACACGGCGTAGTTCCACACCACCCCCAGCACCGCGCCGATCGCGCCGGCCACGGTCCAGGTCGTGTGCTGCTGATACAGCACGTTGGCGATGCCGATATTGGCGATCGCGCCCACGCCGCAGACCAGCATGAACAGGAACAGCCCGCGCCACAGCCGCGGGCCGCGCAGTCGCTGCTCCCGGTAGGTGATCACGTTGTTGAGCTGGAAGTTGAAGACCATCGCAACCACGGTCGCGATGGCCTGGTCGATCGCGAAATCCAGTGGCGTCGCCTGCCGCATCACCGCCAGCACGGCCAGGTGGACCAGCACGCCCATCGCGCCCACGGCGGCGAACGACACGAAGCGCAGGGGCAGCAGCCCGCCGAACACCTTGTCGATCAGCAGGCCGCCGAACTGCATCATCACCAGCGCGTCGAGCTTGCTCTCCCCCGCCACACGCTCCCGGAACCGGGCCGGGACCTCATGCACCCGCAGCGGCGCGGGGGCACTCAGCACCAGGTCGACCAGGATCTTGAACCCCTGCCCGGTCAGCCCGCGCGCCAGATCCTCGAACAACGCGCGCGGCAGCATGAAGAAGCCGCTCATGGGATCGGACAGCCGCACCGGCAGGAACATCTGCGCCAGCCAGATGCCGCCGTCCGAGATCGCATGCCGCCACTGGTTGGACAGGCCGGCGTTGTCGCCGCCCTCCACGTGCCGGCTGGCCACGACGATGTCGTGCTGGCCGGTCCGCAGCGCGTCCAGCATCACCGGCAGCCGCGTTTCGTCATGCTGGAGGTCGCCGTCGATGACCGCCACGTATTCGGCGGAGGAGGACATCGCCCCCTCGATCACCGCCGAGGCCAGTCCGCGGCGTCCGATCCGCTTGATGCAGCGCACGCGCGGGTCGTCGCGGGCGATGCGGCGCACCTCGGCCGCGGTGCCGTCGGGGCTGTCATCGTCGACATAGATGACCTCCCACGCGAGTCCGGCCAGCGCGGCGTCCAGCTTCTCGATCATCGGGGCGACGTTCGGCCGCTCATTGAAGCATGGCACGATCACGCTCAGCACAGGGGTTGCCGGGAGTGACGGAACGGCGGCTTCGGGGTCGGTCATGTGATCCTGTTGATTTCGTGCCGCTTTGGGCCAAGCCTGCCAATCGCAAGCCACCGGCGGAACGTCAAGAGGGGGCGGGGCGGACAACCGTGGGTTGGATTCAATCTCGTATCAAATTGAAAACACGTTGAAATTTTTATGCCCGCCGTCCTAGAACCCGACCGTCGGGGCGGGTCATCAGGCCTGTCCCGGGGGATCGGATGGAACACGGATGGCCCAGCCTTCGCATCGTCTCACGCGCGCCGCCCTTGCCGCAGCCCTGGCGCTGTCGCCAGCCGCGGTCCGTGCCGCGCCCATCAGCACGAGCGACATCTTCAACCAGTTCAACGCGGTCGTCTTCGGCACCTTCACCTCCACCTCGGACGTGGAGGGGCGGACGATCATCGGCGGCAACATGATCGGCGGGGCGAGCTTCAATATCGCCCCCGGATCGGCCGCAGCCTCCAGCTACGCCGGCGTCACCGTCTACGGCAACCAGACCGGGACCGGCAGCTACAACGTGAACAACGGCGCCGGCGTGTCGATCCTCGGCACCAACGCCGGGACCTGGAACCTCAACAGTGGCGGATCGGCCTGGGTCGGCGGGTCCAACAGCGGCAACATCACCAGTTCCGGCAGCGGCGCCTCGGTCACCGTCGGCGGGGGCAATACCGGCCAGGTGAACCTGAACGCCGGCGGCAGCGTCTATGTCGGCGGGTCGAGCACCGGGCAGATCAGCGTCGGCGGCGGCGCGGGCAACGTGTCCGTGATCGGCACCACGACCAACACCATCACCCTGAACAACGGCGGCTCGGTCTACGCCGGCGGCAATACCTCGGGCGGCAACATCAACGTCAATGGCGGCAGCGGATCGGTGTCGATCAACGCCTCCAACGCCGCGCAGGTCACGCTGAACGGTGGCGGCACGGCGCGGATCGCCGGCAATACCGGCAACGTCAACATGAACGGCGGCAGCCTGCTCTACACCGGCAGCGTCAACGGCTCGGTCAACCTGAACGGCGGCGCGACCAAGACGCAGGTCGCCAATGCCGGCATCACCACGCCCACAGCCCCGTCATCGAGCGTGGCCGGCAGCTTCTCCTCCACCTTCCAGGCGCCCCTGACCACGCTGTCGGGTGAGCTTGACGCCCTGACCGCCAACAGCCAGGCGACGCGCGCCGGCAACGCCCTGACCTTCGACGCCGCCCCCAACAGCGGCGGCCAGGCGGTGTTCGACATCGACTCCTCGGTCTTCGCGCCGAACTCCACCGTCACCATCCAGTTGAACGGGGCCACGTCGGTCATCATCAACGTCAATGTCGACAGCTGCGTCTCGGCGGTCTGCGCGCTGTCCATGCCGTCCAGCCTGAACTTCGTGAACCCGACGGGCTATGCGGAGCGCGTGCTGTGGAACTTCGTCAACGCCACCGCCATCGCCTTCGCCAATGAATTCGGCGGATCGGTCCTGGCGCCCTACGCGACGGTGTCGAACCAGAACCCGATCAACGGGACGCTGGTCGCCGCCAATTACAATGGGAACGGAGAACTGCACTCCTACCCCTATCGCGGCAGCCTGAGCACGGGCGGGAGCAATGTCAGCCCCGCCCCCGTGCCGGAACCATCCAGCCTGCTGGCCCTGTCGGCCGGCCTCGGGGGGCTGGCCTGGATGCGCCGCCGCCGTCGCCGGACCGCCTAAAGCGGCACGCCCGCGACCGAGCGGCTGGTGCGGATCGTCTGCAAGGTCTGCACCCGCGTCACCGCCGGAGATCCCGTGAGCCGCTGGGTCAACTGGTTCTCATGCCCCGTGTCGCGCGCCACGAGCTTGAGCAGGAAGTCGCCGCCGCCGCGGATCATGTGACACTCCCGCACCTCCGGCCAGCCGGCGACGAGCTGCTCGAACCCCGAGAGCACGGCTTCCTTCTGGCTGTCGAGGCCGACGATCGCGAAGAACGTAATCTCCCACCCCAGCTTCTGCGGGTCCGGATCGGCGTGGTAGCCGCGGATGACGCCCGCCTCCTCCAACGCCCGTACCCGGCGCAGACACGGCGGGGCCGAGATGCCCGCCCTGCGGGACAACTCGACGTTGGTGATACGCCCCTCCTGCTGCAACGTCGCCAGAATGCGGCGATCAATCGCGTCCAACTGGATGGGGGCCTCGGGGCCGGGATTTTTCATGATGCTCAGTACGCGCGGGCTGATGAACCCCCATGGTATTGGAGGGCACGGTTCTGGCAAGTCCCGGTGTCGGGGGAGGGAATGGGGCTCCGCCCCAAACCCCGCCAAGGGCGTTGCCCCTGGACCCCACCAAAGGGCTCAGCCCTTTGGAAACCAATGGTTTTGGTGGGATTGGGGATGGGGCTACACGGACCCATCACGGTCCGTGTAGCCCCATCCCCAAT
>CANJSR010000347.1 GCA_947476855.1 Acetobacteraceae bacterium | reverse complement strand
GTGCGCCGTTCCATCGCCAGGGTCAGGCAGGCATTGGCGCGCATGCCATGCAGCTTGCCGCAGGCCTCGGGTTCCTTGGCGCAATCCACGACGGGTTCGTCGGCGATGGCGCGCCAGTCGCGGGCGTCGGTTGCGCGCTGATAGGCTGAGGTCTGGCGGGCGACGTCGTCGCCGATGATGCCGGCGGCGGTCTGGTTGGCCTGGTCGCAGGCCACGACCAAGACGAGCAACAGCAGGGCCTTCATTGCGGTAACTCCGACAGCAGTTTGGGCAGGTCTATCCCCTTTTCCCGCGCGGTGCCGACCAGCATGACCAGGGCATGCAGGGCGGCCGCCGAGTCCTCGGGGACGTCGGGGCGCAGTGCGCTCAGGTCCAGCGCCTTGGCAACCTCGGCCGGGTTGGGTTCGGCGGCGGGGCGCAAGGCGGGGTTGGCGCTGGCGGTCAGCGCGGCGGCGGCGGCGGCGATGCGGGCTTCGTCGATGTCGCGGTTGGACTGGTCCGCCAGCAGGGCCATGCGGAACTCGGCCACGCCATCGCGCAGCACGCCTTCGTTGGCGAACATCGCGGCGTCGTGGCCGTGCTTCTTCCACAGCCGCTCCACCGCGTCATCGGCGAGCACGTCGTTGATCAGGGTCGGGTAGAAGCCGGCGCTGTCCTTCAAGGGGGCGAAGGCGGTGTTGAAGATCGGGCAGCGCGGCAGGCAGGTCTCGGCCGTGATGGCGGTGATGGTGCCGGGATCGATCAGCGCCGGGTCCCAGGGGGCGGCCAGGATGCGGGCGCGCCAGCGGCGGTACTGCGCGGATTCCAGCTTCCAGCCGACCGAGAGCAGCAGGGCGACCCCGGCCAGCGGCCCGCCCACGCCGGCGATGGGCAGCAGCGCGCCGCCGGCCTTCGACAGTAGGCCAGTCAGGCCGGAGCCGCCCAGCAGGCTGGCGGTGGTGGAGGTCAGCTTGCCCAGGGTATCGGCGGTTAGCTCCCCTTGGCTGAGCGCCTTGATCCCGGCGGCGACGTTTTTCGCCTGGCCCAGTGCGGTGCCCAGGCCGTCGGGCACCAGGCCTTTCGGCAGGACGGGTCCCAGCACGCCGGCCTGGGTGTCGGCCAGGTTCACATAGCGCTCGATCCGGTCGATTTCGGTGGCGACGCTTTGGCCGAGGGTGGAGGAGGCGACTTCCTTGAGCACGGTGTTGACCGTGTTGAGTTCGCGGTTGTTGCTTTCCAGGCGGGTGTTGTCGGCCTGCAGGGTGCCGATGGTGCCGGACAGCGCCTGGGCGGTCCGCGCGTCGCCGCCGCCGGTGCGCTGGCCGAAGTAGAAGGCGAAGACGCCGGTGATGATGTTGGCGACCAGGGCGGTGGTGCCCTCGGGGATGCCCAGCGGGTGCATGAACAGGATCAGCGGCAGGCCGATGATGCCGACGATCAGCGCCAGGACGGCCCGCACGGTGCCCTCGGGAAGGCCGAGCGGAAGCTCCTTCATGACGGAGAGGCGTTCGGGGGTGATGTCGGGGCTGCGGAGGAGGTTGAAGCCCTGTCCGGTGACGTACCAGAGGAAGCCCAGGATCGCGAGGCCGACGGCGAAGATCAGGGCGGCGATGATGGTGGGGTTGTCGGGTGCCAGGGTCAGCACGCCGAGGACGCCCGACCATTGGGCGAGGCCGAAAAGGGCGATGATGGCGAGGCCGATGGCGAGAATGCGGAGGGGCAGGTCGATCAAGCGCCAGAGTGTCGCGTGCCAGTCCTGGGTGGCGGATGGCGCCGGGCTTTGGTCCGGCATGGTGGTGTTTCCCCGTGCGGTTCGGCGGACCCTTACGCTTCGATTGTTAATATGTCAAACAATTCGTGTTATTACAGCTTCGGACAGCGCGTGACTCGCCACCATCCGGCGGGCGCGATAGACAGTCCTTGGGCGCCCCTGGGCGGCGCGAGGCAACGGAGGGAACCATGAGCGATCTGCCGAAACGGGTGGACATTCACGAGGAAGGCCCGCGCGAGGGCTTCCAGATCGAGGCTGGTCCGATCAGCACCGCGGACAAGGTCCGTTTCTGCGAGGCTCTGGCCGATACCGGCCTGCACGATGTGCAATGCGTGTCCTTCGTCGACGCGCGCCGGGTGCCGGGCATGGCGGATGCGATGGAGGTCGCGCAGGCGATCCGTATGCGCCCCGATGTTCATTACACCGGCATCGCGCTGAACCTGCGCGGGTATGAGCGGGCGGTTGAGTCGCCTCTGCACATCACCGGCGGCATTCAAATGAGCGCGTCGAACACGTTCTCGATGCACAACACCAACAAGGACAACGCGCAGACCCTGCATGAGCAGCGGCGGCAGATGGCGTTCTTCCGGGAGCGTGGCATTCCGGTGGAATCCGCGATCGTGATGACCGCGTTCGGCTGCAACTTCGAGGGGTCGATCGCGCCGGAGACGGTGCGGGACTGCGTGGGCGAGTTGCTGGCGATCGCTGATGAGTTCGGCGTGACGCTGGACCGTGTGCGCCTGGCGGACACGGTGGGCTGGGCGAGCCCCGCGCAGGTGCAACGCGTGGTGGGCATGGTGCGGGAGAAGTGGCCCGATCTGCGGCTGGGCCTGCATCTGCATGACACCCGCGGGACGGGCATGGCGAATGCTCTGATGGGTTTGCAGATGGGGATTGAGAGTTTCGACTCGTCCTGTGCAGGCCTGGGCGGTTGCCCGTTCGCGGGCCACAAGGGCGCGGCGGGGAATA
Organism: Acetobacteraceae bacterium; assembly: GCA_947476855.1. The sequence continues at coordinate 2,681 of CANJSR010000347.1, read as the reverse complement.
TCTGCACCGAAGACCTGGTGTTCATGTGCCACGAAATGGGGATCGAGACGGGGATCGACCTCGATGCCCTGATCGAATGCGCGCGGATGGCCGAGGACATCGTGGGCCATGCGTTGCCCGGCAAGATCATGCATGGCGGCAGCCTGTCGAAGTTCCGCAATGGAGGCCACGCATGAGCGAGGTCCTGATCGAGCAGCGCGGGCCGGCGCTGTGGATCACCATCAACCGGGAAGAACGCCGCAACGCGATGAACGAGGCGGTGATGTCCGGCATCTCGGCCGGGTTCACGCAGGCGAGCAACGATCCCTCGGTGCGGGTGGTGGTGCTGACCGGGGCGGGCAACCGGGCGTTCTGCGCGGGGGCCGATCTGTCGGCCAGCGCGGGGTCGTTCAAGTATGACTACTCCAAGGTCGGGCTGCCCTTCGTGAAGCTGATGAAGCAGGCGCGCGACCTGACATTGCCTCTGATCGCGCGGGTGAACGGGCACGCGATGGCCGGTGGCCTGGGCCTGCTGGGCATGTGCGACATGGCGATCGCCGCCGACAACGCCCGGTTTGGCATGCCGGAGGTGAAGGTCGGCGTCTTCCCGATGCAGATCATGGCGGTGCTGCAACGGCTGATCCCGTCGCGGAAACTTTATGAGATGGCGCTGACCGGCGAACCGATCGAAGCGGCCGAGGCGTTGGAACTCGGCCTGCTGAACTATGTCGTCGCCCCCGATCAACTGGACGCCAAGGTGGAATGGTTGCTGGCACGCCTGATGGACAAGAGTCCGACGGCGATCCGCAAGGGCAAGTATGCGATGCGGGTGACCGAGCAGCTCACCTTCGACCAGTCGGCGGTGTTCATGGAAGGCCATATCGGAACGCTGGCGTTGACCGAGGACGCCGAGGAGGGGCTGCGCGCGTTCAATGAGAAGCGGCCGCCGAACTGGACAGGTCGCTGATCGGACGGCGGGGCCGGTGTCCGGTCGGGTGATGGCCGGTGGGGGCTTCCACGGGGACACCCCGCCGGCCAGGGCGCCGAGGCCTGCCGCCGCTCCGCGATGACCGAGGTCGTCACTTGGCTGGGGATCGTCTGCACCCTGCTGGCCTGCATCGGCATGGGCCAGGCCATCGCCGGCTGGCTCGCCGTCCGCCGCACCATCCGCGCCTGGCCTTCCCTCTCTCCCCTTGAGGGGGAGGGCCGGGGAGGGGGGTATCCACCCCCCATCACCCTCCTCAAACCCCTCCACGGCGACGAACCCCTCCTGGAACAGGCGCTCGAGTCTGTCCTCCGCCAGGACTACCCCGCCTTCCAGATCGTCTTCGGTGTCCAGGACCCCGCCGACACCGCCATCGCGGTCGTCGACCGCCTGCGCGCGCGGTTCCCCAAGGCCGACATTACCCTGGTCGTCGATCCAGCCGAGCACGGCCGCAACCGCAAGGTCGCCAACCTCATCAACATGTTCCCGGCCGCCAGACACGATGTGCTGGTGATCGCGGATTCCGATCTGCATGTCCGCCCCGACTACCTCCACCGGTTGGCCGAGGCGCTGGACCGGCCTGGGGTCGGGCTGGTGACCACCCTCTATGCCGGCCTGCCCGCCACCAGCGCTTTGCCGGCCCAGCTTGGTGCGACCCAGATCACCCATGGTTTCCTGCCCGGCGCGCTGCTCGCCCGCGGCATGGGGCGGGAGGACTGCCTGGGCGCCACGATGGCGCTCCGGCGGGAGACGCTGGCCCGGATCGGCGGCTTGCAGGCCCTGGCCCCGCATCTCGCCGACGACAATATGCTGGGCCAGAAGGTGCGGGCGCTCGGCCTGCGCGTCGTTCTGGCCGAGACGATCGTGGCGACCACGGTGCCCGAGGACTCGATCCGGGCGCTGTTCCGACATGAGCTGCGCTGGGCGCGGACGATTCGCGCGCTGGTGCCGGCCAGCCACGCGGCCTCGATCCTGCAATATCCGATGGTCTGGGCATTGCCGGTGATGCTGGCGACGGGCTGGGGCGTAGCGCTTTTCCTGTTGGCTTGGCTGGTCCGCGCCTTGGTGGCCGTCGGGATCGACCGGGCGGTGGCCCCGATGTTGAATAGTCTTGCATTCCGCTGCCCGGTCTGGCTTCTCCCGGCCAGGGAAGCGCTGTCTGTCGCCGTATGGCTGGTCAGCCATGCCGGAACCTGGGTGGACTGGCGCGGCCAGGGGTTGCATGCGGACGCGCCACCCCGATCTCCGTAGCCGACGCCGCCTGATGAACACCCGACCGCATGACGGTCTGCCGAGGGAACCGAACCCGCGATGATGAAGACCCTGTTTCTCCAGCCTCCCTCGTTCGATGGGTTCGATGGCGGCGCCGGCTCGCGCTACCAGGCGAAGCGGGAGATCAAGTCGTTCTGGTTCCCGACCTGGCTCGCCCAGCCGGCCGCCCTCGTGCCCGGCAGCAAGCTCATCGACGCCCCGCCGGCGCGGATCGGCCTCGACGCGGTGACGCGGCAGGCGCGCGACTACGAGCTGTGTGTGATCCATACCTCGACGCCGTCCTTCGCCTCCGACGTGAAGGTGGCCGAGGCGTTGAAGCAGGCGAACCCCTCGCTGAAGGTCGGCTTCGTCGGCGCCAAGGTGGCCGTCCAGCCGAAGGAAAGCCTGGAACGCGGCGGCGTCATCGACTTCGTCGCCCGCAACGAATTCGACTTCACGATCAAGG
>CANJSR010000346.1 GCA_947476855.1 Acetobacteraceae bacterium | reverse complement strand
TCTCTCCCAGGCGCACCGCCAGGGCGGCGCCGAGTTCCTCCATCGCCTTCGCGGCGGCCTGCCGCTTTTCCGCTTCCTCGGCCACCCGTTCGGCGACGGTCTTGGCGAGGCTTTCCGACTCCGCGCGCAGTTCAACGATCCTGGCCGCCTCCGCGCGCGTCAGCGCCGTGGCCGCCTCCGCCTCGGTCCGGGCCTGCGCGGCCTTCGCCGCGACCTCGGCCAGCGTGCCGGAGGCCTGGCGCAACGCCGCCATCTCGGCATTGGTCATCCGCTGCGCCGCCACGGCGAGTTCCACCTTGCTGGTGGCCTCGGTCCGCAGGCGATTCGCCGACGACATCGTATAGAATGCAAAGCCCCATCCAATGATCGCGGCGATGCCCAGGGCGGCGGGCAACGGCCGGCGCAGTTCAGCCAGTGGGTTCATGGTCACTCCGAGCCTCCAATCCTTTGTTGGCCGTATAACGACGAAACAATGCTACAATGCCAGCGTTGTCCGGCACCACCGTTGCGATGCAACACCGGGGCACGCCGGACACGCATGCATGAGGAAACAGGCGCATGAAACTTTCACGACTGGCCGGCCTGGCATTGCTGCCGTTCCTGGCCATCGGGCCGGCGAACGCCGTCACCGAGGACAATTTCCAGATCAAGACGACGAATGACCTGGTTGCGCTGTGCGCCGCCGACCCGAAGGAGCCTCTGGGCACCGCCGCGCTGAATTTCTGCCACGGGTTCATCGTCGGCGGGGTGCAGATGCATCAGATCCACCAGGAAGCGAGCAAGCGCCACCGCATGTTCTGCCTGCCGAACCCAGCGCCCACGCGCGATACGGCGATCGCCGACTTCGTCACCTGGGCCAAGGCCGATGCGTCCCGGCTGGCGATGAAGCCGTTCGATTCGATGTTCGCCTATCTGGGCGGCCGTTACCCCTGCAAGCGCGGCAAGTAAGGAGATCGGATAATGGGTAAGATCTTTGTTGGCCTGCTGCTGGCGGGAAGCCTTGCCGGGTGCACGGGCATGAACGACACGCAGCAGCGTGCCCTGACCGGCACGGTGGGCGGCGCGGGCGTGGGTGCGATTCTGGGTGCGATCGGCGGTAATGCCGGTCTCGGCGCCGCGGCGGGGGCGGCTGCCGGCCTCGCGGGTGGGCTGGTCTATGATCAGGTCAAGAAGAACGAGGCGCAGTCGTACAATGACGGCTACGCCGCCGGAAAGCGCCAGTCCTCGACCAAGTCACAGTAAGCGTGGATGGGCCAGGGGGTTGCTCCCCTGGCCCATGCCATTTCAGCCGGCGCTGAGCACCGGGGCGCCGATCCGATCACGCCGCTGGGGCGGCCCGCCGAACAGGATTTGCGCGCACCCGGCCATCACGCCGATCGACACGCCGATCTGCCAGGCGCGGTCATAGGACCCCAGCAGGTCGAAGATCAGCCCGCCGCCATAGGCGCCCAGGAACGATCCGAACTGGTGGGTGACGAACGCAAGGCCCAGCAGCGTCGCCATGTAGCGGGTGCCGAACATCTCGGCCACCAGACCGCTGACCAGCGGCATCACGCCCAGCCACAGCATCCCCATCGCCGCCGCGAACATGATCGTCGAGGTCGGGCTCGGCGGCATCACGAAGTACAGCGTCAGCACGCAGGACCGCAGAACATACAGCATCCCCAGCAGGATATGCTTCGGATACCGCCCGCCGAGCCAGCCGGCCGAGTAGGAGCCGAGGACGTTCATCCCGCCGATGACGGCCAGGGCCTGCGCGCCGAGCATCGGGTCGAGGCCGCAGACATCCAGGTAGTTCGGCAGATGCGTGGTCAGGAACACCAGTTGCAGGCCGCAGACGAAATAGGCGGCCGACATCACCAGGAAGCCGCGATGGCGGGCGGCCTGGCCGAGGACCTCCCGCATCGTCACCGTCGCGCGGTTGGGTCTGGGCAGCTTGTCGGCGCCGCCCGCCAGGAAGGCGGCGGGCACCATGACCGCGGCCAGCACCAGGAAGAAGATCATGGCGACGCGCCACGCATGGCCTTGCAGCAGCACCTGCAGGATCGGGGCGACCAGCATCATGCCCAGCGAACTCGTGGCCGCGACAATGCCGAGCATCGTGGAGCGGCGGGATTCGGGGACGGCGCGGGCGCAGGCGGTCATGCAGAGGGAGGAGGCGGTGCAGGACAGCGCGATGCCGATCAACCCGCCGGATACCGCGAGCGACATGGCGCCGGTGGCCGTCGCCATCACGGTGATCCCGGCCGCGTAGGTGATCGCGCCGAGGACCATGGCGATGCGCAGGCCGAACTTGTCGGCGATCATGCCGATCGGGGCCTGCGACAGGCCCCAGGCGATATTCTGCACGGCGACGGCGAAGGTGAAGTCGGCCGCGGTCAGCGCGAGGTCTCGGGTGACGGGCGGCAGGAACAGGCTGAGGCTCTGGCGCATGCCCATGCTGAGGCAGAGCATGACCGAGGCGCCGATCAGGATCGTGCGGGTGCGTGCGGTGTCCCCCATCAACCGGGGTTCCCGGCTGACAGCGTCGTATGGGCGTATGTCATGGCTCTCCCCAATCGGGCCGTTGTGGGGAGGTTATTCTCCCGCGCGCGGATCGCCAATGCCCTGGGGCCGGTCCTGGGTTGCGTGGGGTGCTTGGCGGTTCCTGGGGTGTTGGGTATGAGCGTGGGCTCGGAGACAGGAGAATCCCCATGACACATCCCTTGCGTCGGCACGTGTTCGCCGCCTTGACCGCGCTGGCGCTGATGGCGCCGAGCGCCGGTTGGGCGAAGGACGAGAAGCCGTTCACGATGGTCGTGGAATTCGCGATCAAGGACTATGCGGCATGGCGCCCGGTGTTTGACGGGGCGGAGGCGCAGCGGGTGACGGCCGGAGTGACCAATCCGCGCATCTATCGCGGCGCGGACAAGCAGGAGCAGGTTCTGGTGCTGTTTGACGTGGCGTCACGGAAGCAGGGGATGGACTGGATGCGCTCTCCCAAGCTGCGGGAGGACTGGCGGGCGGGTGGTGTGATTGGGGAGCCGAAGCATCACTTCATGCGGTAGGGGGGGCGGCCGACTGTCATTGGCGTGCCGGGTAGAAGTGCCGTAACGTCCGGCCATGAAACAACCGACCATCCGGGGCTGAGTTCGCGTGTCGCTGCCGCCAATCGGATTCTGGAGCTATACGCGGGACGATGACGTGGCCTCGGGCAGGCGGCTTAGCGGCCTTCTTGAGAGCCTGCAGGCGCAGTTGAAGCAGAAACTGGGGAAACTCGAGGTTCGAGTGTTCCAGGATGTCGCCGCCATTCCTCCGGGCACGGAATGGCGGGCGCAGATTGAGAGCGCATTGCGGGAAGCATCCTTCCTGATCCCGATCATCACGCCCGCGCTGCTGCACAGCCCAAACTGCGCGGAAGAGATCAGGTATTTCCGGACATTGATGGAAGCGCGGGGCCGCAAGGATCTGATTCTGCCGATCTGTTTCACGAATGTGTCGCTGTTCAACACCGTTCGGCAGGATGAAATTCATGATCCGGCGCTGTTCGCTTATCTGAAGACCCTCCACTGGGTCGATTTCACGGATGTGGAAACGAAGGGCCTGGACACGCCCGATATGCGGGAGAGGTTGCGGGCCTTTGCCACCCGGATCGAGGAAACGCTGTACCGGGTGGCGCCGACGACCGTACCTGTGATGCCGATTGTTCTACCATCTGGCCACCGGGCAACGGCGCCTGTGTCGAAACGGGACACGGAAACCCCTTCACCCAGCGCAAGTCACATTCCTGAAGAGGCACTTTCCACCGCGGCCGCCGGCGCACCGGCTGCGCCATTGGCGCGATTCGACCCGGGAAGGCTCGGCTTCTCGCAACGCACGTGGGCGATGTCGATTGGGCTTGTGGTAGTGGGGATCGGAATCGGTATCTGGGGCCTGCCACGAGCGATAGCGTATTTCAGCGAGGTCGCAGAAAAATATACTGCCGGTTCACGCCGTCAGACACCGGCGTCGGCCCCTATCGTAGCGCCGCCCACCACGATTGCACCATTGGTCGCGGCGGTGCCTAGGGCGATCCCCCAATGCGCTGTGTGCCCCAAGATGGTCCTGATTCCTGAGAGCAGGTTCGAGATGGGTGACAAGGCATGGCCAAGGTCTCGGGAGAGGCCGGAGGTAACGGTTCCCCCCTTCTTCATGAGTAATTACCCGATCACAGTTGGCGAGTATCGCGCTTTCCTCAACGCCAGACCGGACCACCCGGTTGACGATACGTGGAAGAACAAGCCTAAGGACCGAGACGCGAGGCTGCCGGCAGGGAATGTCAGCTATACGGACGCCGAAGCCTATATCGACTGGCTCAATGACACGATCCGCCTAATCAAAGAGGCCGGTCACGAAACCCCGTATCGCTTGCCCAGTGAAGCAGAATGGGAGTCTGCGGCCCGCGCGCGCAGTGTAACTGCATATTTCTGGGGGGACCGTTTCGAAGATGGCGTGAATCACATCCCACCGCGTTTTCGAGGGGCGGTGCCGGCCAACGATTTGCAAGCCAACGACTTCAACTTGCACGGCATGCTTGGCCTTGTATGGCAGTGGGTTGCAGACCCGTGGCACGATGACTACAAAGGACGACCGCGCGACGGATCAGTATGGAGCGCTGGCGGCTACCCTGATCGCCGGATACTGCGCGGTGGTTCCTGGCGCGAGGAGCCGAGGTACATCCGCGCGGGTATTCGTAACGTCGTCAGCATCGACCATCGACGCGATGATGTCGGATTTCGACTTGCGAGAAATTATTTCGTTCCGTGAATGATCGGCTTTTGGCAAATTCCGTGAAATGGCCTTTCGCTTCTGATTTGAATCAATCTTTCCCTCCTGCCCCCGTGTGATCCGCCGGGCATCTTACCAACAAACGCCGGCCGAACGGATTTGCTGTCCCGGTCAGCCTGTGCCCGTCCCTTCCTCTCACGGACCGGGAAGGCCGCTATTCCCTACTCCGCCGCCATCGCCAGCGGGGCGGGCGGGGCGGCCAGCCGGTCCAGCAACACCCGCCGCTGCGCCTCGGCCTTCACCCGGTTGGCATCCTTCACCGGCCCAAACCCCCGGATCATGTCCGGCACGCCGGCCAGTTCCAGCGCCGTCATCAGCGTGTCCGGCCGCAGTGACCCGGCGATCGTGCGGAGATCGCCCACATACTGCTCGATCAATGCCCGTTCCGCCTGCCGTTCGGCCTGTCCCCCAAACACATCGAACCCCGTACCGCGCAGCCGCTTGCCGTGCCGCAGCAGGCGGAACAGCGGCAGAGCCAACCAGCCCGGAATCGCCATCTTCTTCCGCCGCCCCGTCGCCGGGTCCATCCGCGCGATGACGGGCGGGGAGAGGTGGAACACCGCCCCCTCCGCATAGGTCGCCTCGGTGTGCATCCGCGCG
>CANJSR010000345.1 GCA_947476855.1 Acetobacteraceae bacterium | reverse complement strand
CTTGCCGATCAGGTCGTCGCGGGACATGCCCGGCATGCGGGGGAAGCCCGCGGTCACGATCACGACGTCGGAGCCGGCGATGGCGGCATAGTCGGACCCGCCGCTCATGGCGGAGTCGAAGCCGTCGACGGGGCCGGACTGCATGATGTCGAGCGCCTTGCCGGCGGCGACGCCGCCGAACACGTCGAACAGGACGACGTCTCCCAATTCCTTGAGCCCGATCAGATGAGCAAGCGTGCCGCCGATATTGCCGGCGCCGATCAGGGCGATTTTATTGCGGGCCATGTGGCGAGGTCCCATGGAAAGAGGTTCTTGATGGACTTAGACGGTTGCGCCGCGATGCGTCGGGTGCACGCACGCCGAACAGGCGGCGGCCGGCCCGCGACCCTGCTGACAGAGGCGAAGGACCGGAAACCGGGTCTAGCTAGCGGATTGGCCGCCTGGCGACAAGATGATGCACCGCGGCATGAAATCCGCGTCCCGGCCCTGTTTGGGCGCGCGCCGGTCACGCGCCCCGAAGCGGCCTTCCGTCAGCGGCGCAGGCTGTAGATGACGTATCCGGCCGCGCTGCCCACGACGACGCCGGCCAGAACGGGGGTGGAGGTGGTGGAGACGGTCGTGACCACGCTGTTGGCGACCGCGGGGACCACGCCGACGACGGCGCCGACGGTGCTGCCGATCGAGGAGCCGACCGCCGTCGCAGTGGCCGCGAAGCCCATGTTGTAGATCGAGCCGACCAGCCCGCCGGCAACCGCGCCGGCCACCACGGCATCAAGCGTCGCCGCCTTGACGGGTGTTGTCGCAACGACCGCGGATACGGCAACCGCCGCCAGAATGCCTCGCATCATCAGAGTCCCCCACAGAAATGAACGGACAAATCAGTAGACAGGTTGTGGCGCGAGGGCAAGCACGGTGATGCACGCGGTCGTATCAATTGTTCCGTATCAGGCGGCCAGATGCGGCTGCTCCAGCCATTCCTCGCTCTGCATCTCATCGAGGCGGGAGGCCGTGCGCTCAAACATCTTGGCGTTTTCCCCCCTTCGGTAGAGCTGGTCGGGCTGGGCGTCGGCCGAGGCGAGCAGCTTCACCCGCTGGTCATACAGCGCATCCACCAGGGTGATGAACCGCCGAGCCACGTCGAAATTGTCCGGCGACAGGCGTGGGATGCCGTCCAAGATCAGGGTGTGGAACGCCGTGGCGATCGCCAGGTAGTCGCCCGCGCCGAGAGGCGTGCCGCAAAGGGCGTTGAAGTCGAAGCGGGCGACGCCCTTGGCGGCGAGGGGAACCACCAGCGCGCGCCCCATCACGGTCAGGGTGACCGGCTTGCCCTCGGTCTCTCCGGTCAGCATCGCGAAGGACTCGTCGAGCGCCCGGTCGGCGCGTCCGTCGGAGGGCACATGCCAGGTCCGCATCCCGCGCAGCCGCTGACGACGGTAGTCGCGGTCGGCATCGACGCGCACGACCTCGATATGCTGCTTGAGGATGGCGATGAAGGGCAGGAAGGCATCCCGGCCCGGCTGGCCCTTGAACAGGTCGTCGGGGGCGACGTTCGATGTCGCGACGACGACCACCCCACGCTCGAATAAGGCCTGAAACAGGCGGCCCAGGATGATCGCGTCGGTGATGTTGGTGACCTGGAACTCATCGAAGCATAGCAGGCTGGCCTCGGCCAGGATCGTGTCGGCGAGCGGCGGGATCGGATCGGTGCCGCCCGGGTTGGACTGCCGCCACGCGTGAACGCGGGCATGCGCTTCCTGCATGAAGCGGTGGAAATGGATGCGGCGCTTGCGGGGGACCTCGGCGGTATCGAAGAACAGGTCCATCAGCATGGATTTGCCGCGCCCGACCTCTCCGACCAGGTACAGACCCTTGGGCGCCGCGGCGACCGGGCCCGACGCGGGGCGGCGCAGGAGGCGGCCGAACAGCCCTCCGCCGCCGCTGGCCGGCGCGGCCGGACGCGGGTCATAACCGCGCAGACGCTCCCACAAGGCGTGCAGCAGCGTGACCGTCGCCTGCTGGACCGGATCGGGCTGGATTTCTCCGGCGGCGAGTCGGGTCTGGTAGGCGGCGAGGGGACCTTGGGATGCGATCGGGGTCTGCTGATCCATGTCGACTGACGGCTATGGGCGGCGGGGAGCGGCGGGTGTAGGCAAAACCCGCGCGAAAGGGAAGGTCGTTCGACCTAACCCGGTGCCGCGAACACCGCCTTGCAGGCCTCGGGCATGGCGGGCGGCTTCCGCGGGGCCGCGGCGGTCGGCGGCGCGGGCGGCAGGTCGAGTTGGTCGAACCACCATTGCAGGGAGGCATCGCAGCCATCGCCGGGCGGCGGAGGGGCGATGTCGCGGCACTCCGTCTGGCCGGCCGGGCAGCGGAAGGTCAAATGCAGATGCGCGGCATGGGCGTACCAGGGGCGGATGACCCGCAGCCAGGTCCGGTCGCCCGTCACGTCCTCGCACAACTGCTTCTTGATCGCGGGATTGACCAGCACCCGGTCGACGTTCGGCTGGGTCGCGGCCAGGCGGAGCAGGGTGATCACGCCGTCGTTCCAGCGCGATGGCTCCACCCCGCGGCGGTCGGGCCGGACCAGGGTGATCAGTTCATAGGCATCGCGCTGCGGCCGCGACAAGGGCGCCCGGGGACGCATGTCGAGGCCGATATCAACCTCCAGCCCGCGCTGGTGGCTCATGTGGCCGCCGGCCATCGGGCCACCGCGGGGATGGGAAATGTCGCCGACCAGGAGATCCGGCAGGCCCGCCGCCTGGGTCTGGCGAGCCAGCGTCTGGATGCTCGCGATCGTTGACGGCGCACCCCAGACATCGCTGCGGGTCATCCGAATGGCGACATAGCCTAGTCCGACCTCGGGCAGGGCGACGGCGCCGGCGATGCAGCCGCCGGTGGGGGAGCCGCCGATGATACGGATCGGACCCGGCGCGGGTGTCGCGGCATTCGGGCCGGCGGCGGCGGTGACGAGAGCCGCCAGGGCCAAAGCAAACAGGCGCCTCATCGCGTTCGGCTCACGATCTCCGCCACGACGGCTTCGAACATCGCCGTGGTCAGCCGCCCGGTGTTCGTGTTCAGGCGGGAGACATGGTAGCTGTCGGCCAGCAGCAGCCCGTCCGGCAGGTCATGCAGGGCGCCGTGGCGGAAGGGCACGTGGCTGGCGCGCAGCCCGCGGGCGCGCAGCACCGCCTTGTGCGCGACACCCCCCAGCGCGAGCACCGCCCGCAGGTTGGGCATCGCCGCGATCTCCCCGATCAGGAAGGCGTTGCAGGCATTGATTTCGGCTGGCACGGGCAGGTTGCCAGGCGGGACGCAGCGCACCGCGTTGGTCACCCGGCAGCCGGTCAGGCTCAGGCCGTCATCCGGGCTCGCGCCATAGGCACCAGCGGCGAGGCCGAATCTCAGCAGCGTCGTATACAGCAGCATCCCGGCGAAATCGCCGGTGAAGGGGCGCCCGGTGCGGTTGGCCCCCCGGGCCCCAGGCGCCAGCCCGACCACCAGCACCGGCGCGCCCGCCTGTCCGAAGCTCGGCACTGGCGCGTTATGCCAATCGTCATGGGCCGCCCGGTTCGCCAGCCGGTACTGCACCAGCCGCGGACACAAGGCGCAGTCTCGGCCAGGAACGTCAGCCGTCATGCGTTGTCTTGCGCATCCGCATAGGGTTCGGCCGGGGTCTGGCGCACCGGCACGGAGCGGGTCCGCGGCTCGGTCTGCCGGCGGGTGAACTCGGACGAGATTTCCGACAGTTCCAGGAAATGATCGGCCTGGCGGCGGAGTTCATCGGCGACCATCGGCGGGCTGGTGCGGATCGTGGAGACGACCGAGACCCGGACGCCCTTGCGCTGCACCGCCTCCACCAGCCGGCGGAAATCGGAGTCGCCGCTGAACAGCACGGCATGGTCGATCCGGTCGGCGAGTTCGAGCATGTCGACCGCGACCTCGATATCCATGTTGCCCTTGACCCGGCGGCGGCCGGTGGAATCCGTGAATTCCTTGGCCGGTTTGGTGACCAATGTGTAACCGTTATACGCCAGCCAGTCGGTCAGCGGCTTGAGCGGCGAATATTCGTCCGATTCCAGAACGGCGGAGTAGTAATAGGCGCGGATCACGTGGGCCTTGCGTCGGAAATATTCCAGCAGGTTACGATAATCGACGTCGAAGCCGAGATTTCTCGACGCGGAATAGAGATTGGCGCCATCGATGAACAGAGCGACCCGCTCGTTCGGGAGGAAATGCATGACCGGTAACCTCGATGAATCTGATGCGTTTTGGCGGAAGACAGCCACCCCCGGCCAATGACCGTCGTCGGGGGCGATGATGCAGTATAACGACCAGGATGATTCCGAAAAGATGGCTCGCTTAATTATCCCATGCGGCCGGTCACGGGCGCCGCCCCCCCGATACAAGCCGGATTTCCCGCGATAGGATGGGGCAGTCCAATCAAGGAGGAACCCCATGGCCCAACCCGCAAGCCCCGCCCGCGAACGCGTCCGCGCCACCGTGCCGAAGATGATCGATATCGCCGACAAGGTGATCTATGGCGACATCTGGGAACGCCCCAACCTGTCCAAGCGCGACCGCAGCCTGATGGTGATCGCGTCCCTGGTGTCGACCTACCGTCCGGAACAGCTCAAGGGTCATATCGGCCGCGGGCTCGACAATGGCCTGACCCGTGACGAAATCGCCGAGATCATCACCCATCTGGCGTTCTATTCCGGCTGGCCGGCATCGATGACCGCGGCCAATGTGCTGAAGGAAGTGCTGGAAGAACGGGGGATGCTGTAATCCCAGCCCGGATCGCCCCTGGCCGGGGGCGATCCGGTATCGAGACGATTGGAAAGACCCGGCATGCACGAAAGCGCGCTTGAATACGGCAGGAAATTCTTCGAAATCCACACGGATACCGGGTTTGAGCGCGTTCTCGATATCGGTTCACTTGATATCAACGGCTCGCTGCGGTCGGTCTGCCCGCCAGGCCTGGCCTATACAGGGATCGACCTGTCGGCCGGCAAGGGCGTCGACCTGGTGCTGAGCGATCCCTACGCCTATCCGTTCCCGGACGGGCATTTCGACATGATCGTCTCGACATCCTGTTTCGAACATGACGCGTTCTTCTGGATCACCTTCCTTGAGGCGCTGCGCGTCCTCGCACCCGGCGGGCTGTTCTACATCAACGCGCCATCCAACGGGTTCTACCACGGCCATCCCTTCGACCATTGGCGGTTTTTTCCGGACGCGGGGCTGGCTCTGCAACGCTGGGCCGAACGGTCGGGCGTCGCGGTGGACCTGGTGGAGTCGTTTACCGGGGAACGGGCGTCGGGGGAGTTCTGGAATGACCTCGTGATGGTGTTTCGCAGGCCCGATGGCAGACCAGCCAGGTCCGGGCGCATCGCCGACGCGACCGCCTGCACCAATATCCGCCGGCTGGG
>CANJSR010000344.1 GCA_947476855.1 Acetobacteraceae bacterium | reverse complement strand
TCCATGAACGTCGCAAACCCCGTATCGGAACGGCCGAGCGCGTCGGCGATCTCGTAGGGTCGGGTGGGGGGAAGGTTGGGAAGCTCGGTCAGCACCTGGTCCACCAGCGCCGCGATTTTCAGCCCCTCCTCCGCCGCCATGTCCAGCGCGCGTCCGGGGGAGCCCTCGGCCAACGTCGCCAGCCGGCCGCGTTCATCGGCGTCCATCGCCGGCAGATATTCCGCCAGCAGCCGGGTCATCGTCGCGTCGTCCAAGGCCTCCAGCCGCAGGCGGCGGCAGCGGCTGCGGATCGTCGGTGGCAGGCGGCCCGGGGCGGCGCAGGTCAGCAGGATGATCGCGCGCGGCGGCGGTTCCTCCAGCGTTTTCAACAGCGCGTTGGCGGAGGCGGCGTTCATCTCCTCCGCCCCATCCACCAGGACCACGCGCCAGCCGCCCTCGGCCGGGGTCAGGGACAGGAACCCGCCGACGCGGCGCACCTCCTCGACAGGGATCTGGGTGCGCATGCGCTTGGTTTTTTCGTTCATCCCCCGCTCGATCACCAGCAGATCGGCGTGGGAGCCGACGGCGACGCGGCGGAACACCGGGTGGGTGGGCGCCATGTCCAGCGTCCGTTCGGCCGACTGGCCGGCCAGCAGGCGGCGGGCGAAGCGGTAGGCGAGGGTTGCCTTGCCCACGCCCTCCGGCCCCGTGATCAGCCAGGCGTGGTGCATCCGCCCGCCCGCCATCGCGTCGAGCAGGGTTTCCTCGGCCCGCTCATGGCCAAGGAGAAGCGGGTTGGAGCGGGGCGGGGGCGCGGACATGGGGGCATTGTAGCGGAACCCGGCCGGCGCTGTCGCGTGATAGGAGATGATGCAAGGCCGCGATGGTGGTAGAAGCAACGCATGAGCGCCGCCTTCCGCCAGCCCATGAGCCTCGATGCGTTCCTGCTGTGGGAGGAACGCCAGCCCGCGCGGTATGAGTTCGATGGGTTCCAGCCGGTCGCGATGACGGGTGGGTCGGTAAACCACGCGATCATCCAGGCCAATCTGATCCGCCATCTGGGCAACCGCCTGGACGGTGGCCCGTGCCGGGTTATCGGCAGCGACCTGAAGATCGCCGTCGCCGACGCCATCCGCTACCCCGACGCCTTCGTGGTCTGTGGTCCGCTGCGGGGGAAGGACAACATCGTCCCCAATCCGGTCGTGGTGTTTGAAGTCCTCAGCCCCAGCACGCAGGGCACGGACCTGATCCGCAACATCCGCGAATACCGCGCCACGCCGTCCATCCAGCGCTATGTCGTTCTGCAACAGGACCAGCAAGCGGCGACCGTGTTCTCCCGCCGCGACGACCTTTGGGTGGTCGACATCCACACCGGCGACGCCATCCTGCCGATGCCGGAGATCGGCGTCGATCTGCCGCTGGCCGACTGCTATCGTGGCGTCGAATTCCCACCGCCGGAACCGGACGAGGCCTGACCCGCGGCCTCCAAACAGGGAGAGCCAGGACCATGCTGACCGAGGAAGAACTGTCCCGCCTGCGGCCGGCCGAGGACGCATCCGCCGCGACCCCCCTGCCCGTCCAGGTCGTCTCCTCCGACGAATTCATGCCCATCCTGCAGACGCCCCGCCAGAAGCAGGTGGAAGCCCGCCTGAACGCCTGGGCCGATGAGCATGGGCGCAAGCGCGGGCTCGATCGGCGTGGCTTCTACCGCACCGCCGCCGGCATGGCCGCCGCCTTCATGGCGATGAACGAGGTCTATGGGCCTTTATATGGCGTCTCCCGCGCCGAGGCCGCGACGCCGGGCGCGGCCGAGGCCGCCCGTGCCGCGCTGAAAGACCAGTTCGTGATGGATGTGCACACGCATTTCCTGCGCGACGACACCCGCCTGGAAAACTTCGTCCGCGGCCGGGAAGCCGTGGGCAAGGCCGGCTGGAACCCGGCCCTTGTCGGCAAGGAACAGACGCTGGAGGACCTGAAATACGCCAACTGGTTCAAGGAGGTCTTCCTCGACAGCGACACCGATGTGGCGCTGATCAGCGGTTCTCCGTCCGAGGACAAGCGCGATTGGTTCCTCACCAATGAAATGAAACGAGACGCCCGCGCCAAGGTGAACGACGCCGCGGGCTCCCGCCGTTGCCTGAGCCACATGATCTTCGCCCCCGGCTATGACGGCTGGATGGAGGAGGTGGATCGCTGCCTGGAGCAGGACAAGCCCGACTCAGCCAAGGGCTATACGGTCGGTGACAACACGAACAAGCACCTCGCCCGCCGCCCGTGGCGGATGGATGATGAGAAACTGGTCTATCCGTTCTACGAGAAACTCCTGAAGGCGGGCCTGGATACGGTCTGTATCCACAAGGGCCTGTTCCCGCCGGCCGTGGCCGACCGGTTCCCCGCGCTGCTGCCCTTTGCCGGCGTCGATGACGTGGGCCGGGCGGCGCGGGACTGGCCGGGGATCAAGTTCGTCATCTACCATTCGGCCTATCGCTGGACCGGCCCCGGCAACGCCGAACGCGGCCTGGCGCAGTTCGAGGCGACTGGACGGGTCGAATGGACCTCCGACCTGGCGGAAATCCCCGCGAAGTATGGCGTGTCCAACGTCTATGGCGACCTCGGCCAGATCTTCGCCCAGACGACGGTGGTGGAACCGCGTCTGTGCGCCGCGCTGATGGGCATGCTGATCAAGGGCCTGGGCGCCGATCACGTGGTCTGGGGCACCGACGCGGTCTGGACAGGCTCCCCCCAATGGCAGATCGAGGCGCTGCGGCGGCTGGAAATCCCCGAGGACATGGCCCGCAAGCACGGTTTCGCCCCGCTGGGGCCGGCGGACGGGCCGGTGAAGAACGCGATCTTCGGCGGCAACTCGGCGAAGATGTATCGTTACGACATCAAGCGCGCGGGCCTGGAGACCGATCGTTTCGCCGCCGCCAAGGCCGACTATCTGCGCGAAGGGGCCGAACCCAGCCATCTGCGCTATGGTTATGTCGTCCCGGGATAGCGATCGGTGTTCGGCGATGAGGACTTTTCCGAATTGAACCGCCGTGGGTGCGATCCCAGGCCTGCCGCGTAACGACCCCCCTGCCGCCCCCCCTGCCGCCCCCCAGGCATCCTCCGCGTTTGCATTCGCGGCGGAAATTCTGTCACGATCCCCCCAATAAGCGTGGGCCATAAGGTCCATGAGGGAGGAAAACAACATGATCCGCATTCTGGCTGCCTGCGTGCTGGGGCTGGCGACGCTCGTCTTCCCCGCCATGGCGCAGGACAAGTACCCGTCCAAGCCCATCCGCCTGATCGTGCCATTTGCCGTCGGCGGCGGCACCGACATCCCCGCCCGGCTGCTGTCGGCCCGCATGGCGGAGTTCCTGGGCCAGCAGATCATCGTCGACAACCGGCCAGGCGCGGGCGGCAACCTCGGCACTGACCTCGCCGCCAAGGCCCCGCCCGACGGCTACACCATCCTGCTCGGCTCCATCTCATCCTTCGCGATCAATCCGGGGCTGTACAAGAAGATGCCCTATGACCCGATCAAGGATTTCGAGCCGATCGGGCTGGCGGCGATCGGGCCGATTTCCCTCAATGTCCATAAATCCGTTCCGGCGAAAGACCTGAAGGAGCTGATCGCGCTGATCAAGGCCAACCCGGGGAAATACAGCTTCGGCTCCTCGGGCATGGGCAGCATCCTGCATCTGTGCGGAGAGTCCTTCAAAACCATGGCCGGCGGGCTGGAGATGGAGCACGTGCCCTATCGCGGCTCCGGGCCATTGATGATCGACCTGTCCGCGGGGCAAATCCCGATCGCCTTCGATGGCATGCCGACCGTGCTGCCGCAGCTGGAGGCCGGCACGATCCGCGCCATCGCGATGGGCACGCAGAAGCGTGCCAGCGTGCTGCCGGATCTGCCGACCCTGGATGAGCTGGGGATGAAGGGCTACCAGTGCCACTTCTGGACGACGTTCTTCGCCCCCGCGAAGACGCCCAAGCCGATCATCGCGACGCTGACCGACGCGCTGAACAAGACCCTCGCCGATCCCGCGATCGCGAAGCGGATGCAGGACCTGGGGTTCGAGATCACGCCAAATACCTCGCCCGAGAAGCTGGCGGCGTTCCTGAAAGCGGAACTGGCGTTCTGGCTGCCGGTGGTGAAGGCGTCGGGGGCGTCGCTGGACTGATCCGGCCGATGAAGCGCAGGTGGCCGGATCAAGTCCGGCCATGACGGAGAGGGGGGTGAAGCGTGGCTGGCCAGATCAGCCCGTCCCTATGCCGGCGCGTCCCGGTAGAATTTTGGCCGAGACCGCACCGGATCGAGCAGGGACCAATCCCCCTGCTCCACCGTGAAGCCCTTGGGAAAGGGCGGGCGGGTCTCCATGCCCAGCGAAAGCATCACCCGGTCGTCGCGGTAATAGCATGCAAGGATCAACTGCGTGACAAATCGCAGCGCCGTCCCGCCGGCGGTGCGCATGCGTTCGGCGACTACCCGCGCCTCGGCCGGTTCGAGGTCGGCGAACACACCCCCCGCCCGTTTGTCGAGGTCCGCCAGCACCGCCACCACATGCTCATGGTCCTGCCCGACGCTGGCCAGGATATCGGCGAAGATCGTCTCGTCATCCGCGCCCGGCACATCATACTTCGCGCTCGGCGGGATCATCATGCCGGCCACGCGGCGCAAAGCGCGCTGCTGGACGGGGGAAAGGGCTGCTGACATCACGGGAATTCCCATCGGATGATCAATCGAACAGATTGGCGAGGCGCTTCTTGATGTTGTCGGCGACATACAACGCCAGCGCCTGGATCGTGCAGGTCGGGTTCACACCGGCCGAGGTCACGAACAGGCTGCCATCCACCACGAACAGGTTCTTCACATCGTGGCTGCGGCCCCATTCATTGACCACCGACCGCTCGGGGTCATGGCCCATCCGTGCCGTGCCCATCAGGTGCCAGCCGCCATAGCCCAGCGGGCTCTCGAAGCCCACGTCATAGGCGCCGGCGGCGCGCAGCACCTCGGTCGCGCGGGCGACCGCGTGTTCCAGCATCCGGCGGCTGTTCTCACTCAACGTGTAGCTGATCCGGGGCGCGGGGATGCCGCTCGCGTCGCGCAACTGCGGGTCGAGCGTCACGGTGTTGTGCTCCTCCGGCAGGTCCTCGCAGATCGCGACCATGCCGGAGCGGTGGGAGTGCAGGCGGCGATAGGCGTCGTGGTGATCCTCGCCCCAAGGCAGCCGTCCGGTCGCCATGCCGGTGGCGGCGGCCAGGATCGCACCCTGGCCGCGCGTGAACTCGAACGTATAGCCGCGCACGAAGCCGCGGCCGAGGTCGGTTTCGTAGAACTCCTGGCTCCAGATACAGTCGCCGGGGCCGCGATATCCGTCGGTCGGGCTGTCGAAATAGCCGTAGACCTGGGCATAGGGGTGGAACATCAGGTTCTTGCCTACCAGGCCGCTGGAATTGGCGATGCCCTTGGGAT
>CANJSR010000343.1 GCA_947476855.1 Acetobacteraceae bacterium | reverse complement strand
GTGATCCTGTGCGACACCAAGGGCGTCGTCTACCAGGGCCGCACCGACGGCATGAACCAGTGGAAATCCGCCCATGCCGCGCAGACCCACGCGCGCACGCTGACGGAAGCTCTCGAAGGCGCCGACGTGTTCTTCGGCCTGTCCGCCAAGGGCGCGCTGACCGAGGACATGGTCCGCGTCATGGCCGGCAAGCCGATCATCTTCGCCATGGCCAACCCCGACCCCGAGATCACGCCCGAGGAAGCCCGCAACGCCAGCGCCGACGCGATCATCGCCACCGGGCGCAGCGACTATCCCAACCAGGTCAACAACGTCCTGGGCTTTCCCTATATCTTCCGCGGCGCGCTGGATGTCCGCGCCTCCACCATCAACGACGCCATGAAGATCGCCGCCGCCCAGGCGTTGGCCCAGCTTGCGCGCGAAGACGTGCCCGATGAGGTGCATCGGTCCGGCTCTGGCCGGCAGCTAGCCTTCGGGCCGGAATACATCATCCCGAACGCCTTCGACCCCCGCCTGATCTCCCGCATACCCCCCGCGGTGGCGAAGGCGGCGATGGATACCGGCGTCGCCCGCAAGCCGCTGATGGACCTGCGCCGCTATACCCGCGAACTGTCGGGCCGGCTCGACCCCACCGCCGGGGCGCTGGACGCGATCATGGAAGCGGTGCGTGCCAATCCCCGCCGCGTGGTCTTCGCCGAGGGCGAGGAGGAGAAAGTCGTCCGCGCCGCCGTCGCATACCGCAACGCCGGCTATGGCCGCCCGATCCTGATCGGACGCGAGGACCGGGTGCGCGCCACACTCGAAGGCCTCGGCCTGGGCGCGGTAGAGGGCATCGAAATCCACAACGCCCGCCTGTCCGGGGGGAATGAGAAGTACGTCGATTTCCTCTACAACCGGCTGCAACGCCGTGGGTCCCTGCGGCGGGACTGCCAGCGCATGGTCAACCAGGATCGCAACGTCTTCGCCGCCTGCATGGTGGCGACCGGCGACGCCGATGCGATGGTGACGGGCCTCACGCGATCGACCGCCGACTGCCTGGCCAATGTCAGCCTCGCAATCGGACCGCAGCCGGGTGGGATCTCTTTTGGGCTGACGCTGCTGCTGGGGATGCGGGGCAAGGCGATCTTCATCGCCGACTCGATGGTCAATTTCCGGCCCGACGCCGAGGAACTGGCCGATATCGCGATCGGCGCCGCCGCGGCCGCGCGCCGCTTCGGCCATGAACCCCGCGTCGCCCTGCTGTCGCACTCCACCTTCGGCGATCCGCCGCATGACCGGGCAATCCCGATGCGCGACGCGGTGGGCATCCTGGATGGGCGGGGCGTGGACTTTGAATATGACGGGGAAATGAGCCCGGATGTGGCCCTCGAACCGTCGATCCGCGCGCTTTACCCGTTCTGCCGGCTGACCGGGGATGCGAACGTCCTGCTGGTGCCGGGCCTGCACTCGGCCCACATCACGGCGCGCCTGGCGCACCATCTCGGCGGAGGCGCAACGATCGGGCCGCTGCTGATCGGGATGGAAAAGCCGGCGCAGATCGTGCCCATGGACGCATCGGTCAGCCAGATCGTCGACGTGGCCTGCATCGCGGCTTATCAGTCGGTTGGGTGAGGAAGCGCTGGGGTTTCACCCCAGACCCCGACCAGGGGCTTTGCCCCTGGACCCCACCAAAGGGCACAGCCCTTTGGAAACCATTGGTTGGTGGGATGACGGGAGGGGCCAACCCGGACCGTGATGGGTCCGAGTAGGCCCCTCCCGTCATCCCACCAAGTACCGGTTCCAAGGGCTCGGCCCTTGGCGGGGGTCAAGGGGGCAGCGCCCCCTTGTGGGGCTTGGGGCAAAGCCCCAACCCTTCCTACCCAAGACCCGCCAAGGCCGCCAACCGGTGGGCATAGAGGTGTTCGGCCATCACCCGGCGCTGGGCCGCGGTGCCGATGGCTTGTGCCCAGGCCGGCTCGCGCAGCATGCGGGCGTGCAGGTCGTTGAGTTCCGCGGCGTCGTGCCAGACCAGGATTTCTCGGCCTGGTTCGAAGCAGCGGGGCAGGTCTGCCTGGGCGTCGGTCAGCACGGGCGTGGCCGACAAAGCGGGGTCGAAGTGCCGCTGGTTGAGGCCGTCGACCACGTTGCCCTCGTGATGGATGTTCAGCACCCCGAGATGGGTGCGGTAGAGCGTCCCCAGTTCCTCCACCCCGACGCGTTGGGCCTGGATCGTGTGGTCGATGCCCAGAACGGGGGTCCAGGCGGGGCCGACCAGGGTGATCGGCTGCGTCAGGCTCTCGATCACGGATCGGCGATGGGCGGTGGGATTGGCGACAAAGACCAGGCGGGGCTGGCGCGGCGCGGGCGGGCCATCGAGGCGCGGATTGGCGGCGTGCGGCAGGTAGGACGCGGGGGGTTTGAACCCCAGGGCAGCGTGCTGGGTCACCAGGCCCGTGTCTGTATAGGCAACTGCGTCGAACAGATCGGCGACGGGACGATCGGCGGCGGAAAACCCATCCCCCACCCAGCCCAGCAGAGGCGGGCGGCCTGGCATGGCGGCCACCTGCTCCAGAATGGGCAGAGGGGTGGCAAAAGCGCGTACGGCCAGGATCAGATCGGGGCGGAAGGCGCGGATCGCGGCCAGGATGCGGCGGACGGGGAAGGCGCCCGTCCACCCCGCCATCAACAGCCGTTCGAGTCCCGCGCCAATTCGGGCATCGCGGGTGACACCCAAAGCGGTCTCATGGCCGCCAGCCTGGAAGCCGGCGAGGCAGTCCTCGGTCCAGTGCGTGACCTCACGCGGCTTGCCGAGGACGAAAACCCGCATCAGACGTCCAGGTTCGCGACCTTGAGGGCGTTGCCCACGATGAAGTCCCGCCGCGGTTCGACGACGTCGCCCATCAGCGTGGAGAACACCTGCGCCGCTTCCTCCCCATCGCCGATCCGAACCTGCAGCAGCGTGCGAATCGCGGGGTCGAGCGTGGTTTCCCACAACTGGTCGGGGTTCATCTCCCCCAGGCCTTTGAAGCGCTGCACCGACAGCCCGCGGCGGCCATGGGTGATGATCGAGTCGAAGGCGCTCGCCGGTCCAGCCGGCCGGGATTCCCGGGA
Source organism: Acetobacteraceae bacterium (assembly GCA_947476855.1). The sequence continues at coordinate 2,353 of CANJSR010000343.1, read as the reverse complement.
GTCGAGCTTCAGCGTCGCCGGCTCCCCAAAGCGTTCGGCCAGCATCGGCGCGCGATCGGCCAGCCAACGGGCCTCCGCGCTGCGCAGGGCCGAGGCCTCCACCGCGTGCCGTTCCGCGACGCCACGGACGGTGCGCGAGAGCACGACGCCCGAATCGGCGCTGACGACCCAACCCTGCTCGGTTGGCAGGGAGACGGCGTTCAACCGGCGAGCGAAATCAGGCGCCGCGGCCATCGCACGGGTCGAATCGGTGGTCAGCACGCCGGCAATGGCGGCCTGTTCCAGCAACGCCACCGGGATATTCGGCGCCAGGCGGCGGAGGTTCATCGTCGCCTCCCGCAGCAGCTTGATCTCCTGCCGCAGTTCGGTCGTCTCCAGCACCGTCCCGTTCGCATAGGTAAGGCGAGCGTCGCCCAATGCCTTGTCCAGCAGGAAGGATTCCAGCGCGGCATCGTCCTTCAGATACCGCTCATCCCCGCCGCGCTTGGCGCGGTACAGCGGCGGCTGGGCGATGTACAGATGCCCCCGTTCGATCAGTTCGCGCATCTGGCGGAAGAAGAAGGTCAGCAGCAGCGTGCGGATATGCGACCCGTCGACGTCGGCGTCGGTCATGATCACAATGCGGTGATAGCGCAGCTTGGAGGCATCGAAGCCCCCCTGCTCCACCGCGCCCTGGCCGATGCCGGTGCCGAGGGCCGTGATCAGCGTGCCGATTTCCTGGCTGGAGAGCATGCGGTCGAACCGGGCGCGCTCCACGTTCAGGATCTTGCCCTTCAACGGCAGGATCGCCTGGAACTTGCGGTCGCGTCCCTGCTTGGCGGAGCCACCGGCGCTGTCACCCTCGACGATGAAGATTTCGCACTTGGCGGGATCACGCTCCTGGCAGTCGGCGAGCTTGCCCGGCAGGGTGGAGATATCGAGCACGCCCTTGCGTCGCGTCAGTTCCCGCGCCTTGCGGGCGGCTTCGCGGGCGGAGGCCGCGTCCATCACCTTCTGGATGATCGACTTGGCTTCGCGCGGATGCGTTTCGAACCAATGCGATACGGCGTCGGCGACCGCGGCCTGCACCACGGGCTGGACCTCGGAACTGACCAGCTTGTCCTTGGTCTGGGAGGAGAATTTCGGGTCCGGCACCTTGACCGAGAGGATGGCGGTCATCCCCTCCCGCATGTCCTCGCCCACCAGGGCCAGGCTGTCCTTCTTGCCCATGCCCTCGGCGTATTTGGTCACGACGCGGGTCAGCGCCTGGCGGAAACCCGCCAGATGCGTGCCGCCGTCGCGCTGGGGGATGTTGTTCGTAAAGCACAGCATCGTCTCGTGGTACGAGTCGTTCCACGACAGCGCGAACTCCACGCGGATGCCCTGCTGGTCCAGCGGCGCGCGATAGCTGATCGGCGGGGTGAACACCGCGTGCTTGGAGCGGTCGACATATTCGACGAAGGCCACCAGGCCGCCATCATAGCGCAGCTGGGTTTCCACGACCTCCGCATGACGCTCATCGCGCAGGACGATGGCGACTCCGGAGTTCAGGAAGGCCAGTTCCCGCAGCCGGCGTTCCAGCAGCGCGTAGTCGAACTCGGTCTTGGTGAAGGTGCCGGGGCTGGCCTTGAACGTCACTTCCGTGCCGCTGACACGGTCGGTCGGGCCGACGATGGACAGCGGCGCCACGGTGTTGCCATGCTCGAACCGGATGAAATGCTCCTGCCCCAGGCGCCAGATGCGGACTTCCATCCACTCCGACAGGGCGTTCACCACCGCGGCGCCGACGCCGTGCAACCCGCCCGAAACCTTGTAGGAGTTCTGGTTGAACTTCCCGCCGGCGTGCAGCTTGGTCAAAACGACCTCGGCCGCCGAAATCCCTTCTTCCTGGTGGATGTCGGTCGGGATGCCGCGGCCGTCATCGCGCACGGTGACGCTGCCGTCGCCGTTCAGGGTCAGTTCGACGCGGGTCGCGAATCCGGCCTGCGCCTCATCCACCGCGTTGTCGATGATCTCGAAGGCCATATGATGCAGGCCCGAGCCATCGTCGGTGTCGCCGATATACATGCCAGGTCGCCGACGGACGGCATCCAGGCCCTTGAGCACCGAAATCGAGGCGGCATCATAGGCTTCGGGATCAGACCCGTTCTGGGGCGAATCGGGGGGCGTCGCGGCGTTGTCGGACATGCCGGCTTGAGGCTCCTGGCTGGTGAGGAACCATAGTATACCAGTCGGGACACCGATATGACAGGGGCGGTTTGGGAAGGGCGGGGCTTTGCCCCGAGCCCCACAAAGGGGCTCTGCCCCTTTGATCCCCGCTAAGGGCACAGCCCTTAGAACCCATTGGTTGGGGGGATTCCGGGAGGGGCTGAGG
>CANJSR010000342.1 GCA_947476855.1 Acetobacteraceae bacterium | reverse complement strand
CGTCGGACGGAACGTAGCCGTCCACCTCCACCAGAAGATGGTTGCCGCGCATCACGATGTCGTCAGGCTTCAGGCCGGCGGCCGCCAGGGCCGAGGACAGGCGCGTCCGGCTGGTTTCCCGCTCCAGTTCCATGCACAGGAAGCTGCGATCGGCGCCGGAGGCATCGGGCGCGTCGGCCGCGACCACGACGGCGTTGATCGTCGGCGCGCCCTCGGTCCGGCGGCCCCAGAACGGCAGGCGGGCGATGATGTGGACCCGCGGCTCCTGATGCAGCAGCGTCGTCCACCACAGGTCGGTGTCGGTCGGATAGGGGAGCACGGCGACCGAGGCGGTGCCGGTGCTGACCTCGGCCAAAGCGCGGGCGGGGCTGCGGTGGATATGGACCGGGGTCAGCGACCCGAAATGCTCCCGCGCGGTCTGGGTCATGGCCCCGCCGGCATCGGTCTCGCACACCGCGACGATGACGGGCGCCTGCATGCCGGTGGTCCCGGCCAGCATTTCCCGCCACATCCGGAAGATGGTCTGCACCGGCAGGGACCCGTGGTGGCGCGCCACCAGGCGGCGGACGATCGAGGCTTCACGCCCCGGCCGGAACGCCGATCGCTTGCCGGACCGGCCCACATGCTCGACCACCTTGGCCCGCTGCATCAGCAGGTCGTGCAGCGTGTCATCGATGCGGTCGAGTTCGGCACGCAGCGCGGGCAGCCCAACAGGCATGCCATCCGCTGCGGGAGGATCATCGGCCCCGGTCTGAGAGGGGGCGGAAGAGTCGGAAGTCGGATTCGGTTGGGACATCTCGCTCGCCGGCAGAAGGGCGCGACCATTTAGCGGATGCGCGCCGGTCTGCAAACCCGCTGCGGGCTGGGGCGGGCGGGACTCGGACATGCGTGGCAGGGCCCAGACGCGAAACGGGCGGCGGACATCGCTGCCCGCCGCCCGCTCAGGGTTGGGTTGGGACGCTCAGGACTGGGCGTCGGGGGACAGGACGATGCAGTTCATGCGGTTGCGGGCGATCTTCTCGCAGGCCTGGACGGCGGTGTCCTTGGACAGGCCGGTCATCCGAGCCCGATAAAGGAAGCCGTTCTTCTGCTTGACGCTGCCGACGAAGGCCTTGCCGGAGGAAAGTTCGGACCGCGCCTGGCCACGGGCCTGGTTCAGCGCGCTGTTGGCCTGGTCCTGGTTGGAGAACGCACCGACCTGGATGGCCCACTGGCCGGTCGTGCTGCCGCCGCGGCGTGCGGCGCTGGCATCGGCCGCCATCGCCGGCGCGATCAGGCGCAGGCCACTGCCCTGGTTCTGCGGCGGCATGGCCGGGGTGGGCGCGCTGGCGGCCGGGAAGTTCGCCATCTGGTTAGGCACCAGCGGCGGCGTCGGCGGCATGATGATCCCGGCGAACTGCTGCGGCCGGGGGTTTGCGACCGGACGCGGCGGCTCGGGCATCTGGGCGACTTCAACCGGGCGGCGTTCCGCGACGCGGCCGAAGCCTCCGGTGCTGACGGTGCCCGACCCGGCGGTGACGGCGGCAAGCTGGACGGCGCCGCCGCGGCCATAGCGCAGGCCGGCCGGGATGTTGGTCGGCAGCGTGTTCATCGCGAACTGCTCAGCCGGAGAGCGCATCGTCGGCTGGTCGCGGGTCAGGTTCGGGGAGATCTTGGCCACGTAGTTCCGGGTTTCATCCGGCAGGCCGCGGACATTGGTCAGGTAGTCGTCCAGCCGAGCGGGGCCGGCGTTGTAGGCGGCGAGGAAGCCGGGGGAGCCGTAGATGTCATACATCTCGCGCATGTAGCCGACGCCGGCCATGATGTTGTCGCGCGGATGGAAGGGGTCGTCGCCGAGGTCGTAGCGGGCGCGGAGTTCGTCATAGGTGCCGGGCATGACCTGCATCAGCCCCATGGCACCGGCGGAGGAGGTGATCAGGTCGCCATTGGCGCGATACAGCCGGCCGCCGGATTCCTGACGCATGATGGCGCGGATCCAGGATGCCGGCATGTCGAATCGAGCCGCCGCTTCGTTGATATAGGGCCCCCACGGGTCCTCGGGCGGGCCGGGAGGCTGATAATTCCGTTGCGCATGCGCGAGGTAGCGGGCGGTTTCGCGCTTGGAGGAGCTTTGCTCGGGCGCGGAGCAGGCTGCGAGGGCGGCCAGTCCGACAAGACATGCGACAATACGCAATCCTGCGAAACGCGAGCACGACAAGCGCGCGCGGGAAAAGCGGGGCATCAAACGAGTCATCCGCGTGCTCACTCCGTCGTGGTTCGGCGGTAAAGGCCGGGGGGCACGACGACCGGATGGCCGTCGTTGATGCGGGCAATCAGCAACTTCACATAACCCCTTATCCCAAATCAACCTTTCTGACAAGCCAAGAACTGCGATTGATGGGGACTCAGGGTTTTGACGATCGATAACGGAACATGTTGGGAACATCATGTTTCGTCACATGACCATACGGTCACATGTCCGCGGCCGTCGAGCCCGGTCCACGGATGCACCAGGCGGCCCGCGAACATGCGCCCCAAGACGTGAGCGCGGTTGCTCCGCCCCGGCCGATCGGCTATCCGCCTCGGCTTCATGAATAACCACGTCTCGCTGGCCGCGCGATCCGCGACCCTCTCGTTCCAGTCGGATATGTCCCAGGGCGGCCGCTTCCGGCTGGCCGCGGCCGATATCCGCGATGGGCTGCGCCTCTGGCGCCTGGCCTGGGCGCTCGGCTGGCTGGATATCCGCCTGCGCTACCGCGGCTCCGTCCTCGGGCCGCTGTGGCTGACGATCTCCACCGGCGTGATGGTGGGGGCGCTGGGGTTCCTGTACTCGACGCTCTTCAAGATGGAGCTGCATGACTACCTGCCCTACCTGGCGCTGTCGCTGGTGCTGTGGGCCTTCATGCAGGCCACCGTGTCCGACGCCTGCACCGGGTTTACCGAGGCGGAGTCGGTCATCCGCTCCGTCCGCATGCCCTTCACGGTGTTCGCGATCCGCACGGTGATCCGCAACGTCGTGATCCTGGGCCACAACATCGTCGTCATCGTCATCGTCTTCGCGGTGTTCAGCCATTGGCCGGGGGTCAAGGTCGTCTTCGCCATCCCGGGCCTGATCCTGTGGGTGATCAACGCCCTGGCCCTGAACCTGATGCTGGGCGCCTTCTGTGCCCGGTTCCGCGACATCCTGCCCATCATCAACAGCGTGATGCAGATCGCCTTCTTCCTGACGCCGGTCATCTGGAAGCCCGAGCAGTTGGGGGAAAAGGCGTGGCTCCTGCCGCTCAGTCCCTTCTTCGACCTGATCGAGATCGTGCGCGCGCCCCTGCTGGGCCAGGGCCTGCCGGTCTGGGCCTGGATCGGCGCGCTGGGATACAGCGCGGCGCTCTGCACGATATCGTGGCTGTTCTTCGCCCGCGCCCGCGGCCGCATCGCGTTCTGGCTATGACCATGGACCAGGATATCCGCATCGAGGTCGAGGACCTCTCCGTTTCGTTCCCGCTGTATCACGGCAGCGGGCGCAGCCTGAAAAAGATGGTGTTCGCCGCCGCGTCCGGCCGGCTGGCCAAGGACACGCAGCACCGAATCGTCGTACAGGCGCTGCGCAACATCAACCTGAGCCTGCGCAGCGGCGACCGGCTGGGGCTGGTGGGCTCGAACGGCGCCGGCAAGACGACCCTGCTGCGCGTGCTGGCCGGCATCTATGAACCGGTGGCCGGGAAGCTGCTGGTCAACGGCAGCGTCAGCGCGCTGCTGGACACCAACCTCGGCATGAACATCGACCTGACGGGGCGGGAGAATATCCGCCTCCGCGGGCTGTACAACGGTGTGCCGAAGGCGGTCCTGGAGGAGCTGGAGGCCGATGTCGCCGCCTTCGCCGAACTGGGCAACTTCATCGACCTGCCGATCCGCATCTACTCGGCCGGCATGGTGATCCGGCTGGGGTTTGCCCTGGCGACCGCAATCCGCCCGCAAATTCTGCTGATGGACGAATGGTTCCTGGCCGGCGACGCGGGGTTCCTGGAAAAGGCGCGCCTGCGGCTGGAGGAGATGGTGCAGCGGTCGGAAATCCTGGTACTCTCCAGCCACCAGTTGGAAATCATGCGCACCTGGTGTGAGCGGGTGATCTGGCTGGACCAGGGAAAGATCGTCGCCGATGGCCCGGCCGGGGAAGTGCTGGATCGCTATCATGCCCATGTCCAGCCCCACGCCCCAGAACCGGAACCTGAAGCCGAGTAGGGAGCGGAACAATGCTGGTGCGCGTGCTGACGATGAAGGTCCTGCCCGACCGGGTGGAGGACTGGATGCGCTATACGAAGGACATCGGCTTTCCCGGCATGCTCGCCCAGCCCGGCTGCCGCAACATCTGGCGCCTGCACCGCCATGGCGACGGGCCGGACTACCAGGTGGTCACCGTGTGGGACAGCCTCGACGACCTCAACCGGTTCAAGGCGAGCGAGGCGATGAAGGACCTGAGCGCCAAGGCGGCGGGGCTGACCACACCGCCTTATGCCGAGGTGCTGTACGACCTGATCCCGGACTGACATCGAGGCAGGCTCAGCGGTAGCCGCGCCCTCGATACCCGCCGCCATACCCGTACCCGGATGACCGGTAGCCGCCCCCACGATAGCCGTGGTTGCGGTTGCCCCCGTCGCTCTGCGTCGCGAGGTAGACCAGCCCGCCCACCGCCGCGAGACCCGCGGCCAGCCCCAGCGTCGCGCCCGGGTCGGGGCGGCCGTCCGGCGTGGTGCAGGCGGTGGTAAGCAGGCCGAGGGACAGGCAAAGGGCAGTGACGATCCGCATGGGAACCTCCATCCCCGCGATCCTGCGCGTCTGTTTCGTTCCCGCGATGGCCGATTTGTGGTGGATTGTGGCAGGCCACGGTTCGCGCCGCCGCGATGCTCGCAATCCGCGGCCCGCTGCGGCAGAATGGGCCCAACCGGCCCCCCCCAGGTACGCCCCCATGCGGGGCATCACGTCCAAGGAGTTCCCCGATGACCCAGCGTCCCATCCTGGCCTCCACCATGGGCGACCCCGCCGGCATCGGCCCGGAAATCTGCGTCCGCGCGGCGCTGGACCAGGAGGTCCGTGACCTCTCCCGCAGCTTCATCATCGGCGACGCCCGCATCCTGGAACGCGCTTTGTCCGTCTGCGGCCTGACCGCGACGATCAACCGCATCGCCGGTCCCGAGGACATGGCCGACCGCCCCGGCGTCATCGACGTCCTGCACCAGGACAGCGCCGATCCCGCGATCCTGCGCACCGGCCAGATCCAGCCACTCGGCGGACAGGCGGCCTATGCGGCGATCAAGGCGTCCATCGACCTGGCGATGGCCGGAAGGATCGAGGGCGTGGTGACCGCGCCGATCAACAAGGAATCGCTCCAGGCCGCCAAGATCCCCTTCATCGGCCATACCGAGATGTTCGCCGAACACACCGGCGCGAAGGAGGAGATGACGATGTTCACCATCTCCGGCCTGAAGATCTTCTT
>CANJSR010000341.1 GCA_947476855.1 Acetobacteraceae bacterium | reverse complement strand
CCGCGGACATCGACGGCATGGTCCACATGTCCGACCTGTCCTGGGACGAGCCCGGCGAACTGGCGATCACCCACTTCGAAAAGGGCCAGATCGTCAAGGCGAAGGTTCTCGACGTCGATGTCGAGAAGGAACGGATCAGCCTGGGCATCAAGCAGCTCAAGGACGACCCGGCGGCCACCGTGCTCGATACCGTTCGCAAGAACGACATCGTCACCTGCGTCGTCAGCGCCATCCAGGCGAACGGCATCGAAGTCCGCGTCAACGACGTCCTGACCGGCTTCATCCGTCGCGCCGAACTGGCACGCGACAAGGCTGATCAGCGCCCCGACCGTTTCGCCGTTGGCGAGAAGATCGATGCGAAGATCACCGCGGTCGACCGTGCGGCGCGCAAGCTGAACCTGACCATCAAGGGCAAGGAAGTCGAGGAAGAGAAGCAGGCGATGGCGGAATACGGGTCCTCGGACTCCGGCGCTTCGCTGGGCGATATCCTGGGCGCCGCGATCCGTCGCCGCAACCAGATGTCGCAGGACAGCTAACAAGCGGTCATGTCTTTCGAAACCGACCTTCTATTGGACAGGCGGCGCCTCAAGCGCCGCCTTGTCTTTTGGCGCGGACTGACGGTGGCGGCCCTGGTTCTGGTCGCCACCATCGGTTTCCGCCAGGCCGACCTTTCCATCGAACCCGAATACATCGCTCGGCTGAACGTCACCGGCATGATCACCGAGGACCGGAAGATGATCCGGTTGCTGTGGCGCCTGGCCGAGAATGACGATGCCAAGGCACTGATCGTCGCCATCAACAGCCCCGGCGGCACCGTATCCGGCGGCGAAAGCCTGTATCGCGCGATCGCCCAGGTAGCCGAAAAGAAACCGGTCGTCGCCGTGATGGGCGGGCTGGCCGCGTCCGCCGGCTACATGGTCGCGATGCCGGCCCATCATGTCCTGGCGCGGGAATCCACGATCACCGGCTCGATCGGCGTGCTGCTCGAAACCGGCGACGTCTCCGGTCTGCTGGGCAAGCTGGGCATCTCGACCGAGGCGATCCGCTCCGGCGCGCTGAAGGACCAGCCGAACTATACCCGCCCCCTTACCCCGGGTGGACGAGAGGCACTGCAGGGCCTCGTGAACGACATGTATGAACAGTTCGTCGACATGGTCGCCAAGGGCCGCAAAATGGACCCCGTGCGCGTGCGCCTGCTGGGCGACGGACGCGCCTATACCGGGCGGCAGGCGCTGTCCCTCGGCCTAGTCGACGCGATCGGGGATGAGCAGGATGCGCGCACCTGGCTCGCCACGGCGAAGAACGTCGAACGCGGCCTTCCGGTTCGTGACCTGACCACGGCGACCTTCGCCCAACGCACCTTTGGCGCCGGACTGAGCGACATGGTCGGTGTCGTTTGGAAAAGTCTGATATCACAAAGCGTTAGTCTTGACGGCGGGCTGGCTGTCTGGCAACCTCCCGGAGGTTGAACCGCGGGGCCGCATCGTGACCAAATCGGAACTCATCGCCGAGATCTCGAACGCCAACCCACATCTGCGCAGCGCGGATGTGGAAATCATCGTCTCGACGATCTTCGAGCAGATCACGCTTGCCCTGGCACACGGGTCGCGGGTGGAACTGCGCGGCTTCGGCGCCTTCACCATCAAGCACCGCGACGCCCGCACCGGACGCAACCCGCGCACCGGCGAAGCCGTTGAAGTGGATGAGAAAGTTGTCCCCTTCTTCAAGGCCGGCAAGGAACTGAGGGAGCGTGTCAACCGCGGCAAGCCCGTTCGGAAGTCCGCGCGCAAGACGGCCTAGGGACCAGCGTCGTGTGGCTTCGCCTGTTGATCGCCCTGCCCTTCCTGGTTGTCCTGCTCTCCTTTGCGTTGTCAAACCGGCTGCCGGTGCAACTTGGCCTTTGGCCCACCGGGTTCAGCCTGGAACTGCCGCTGTCCATGGCGATCCTCTGCGTGGCCGGGGTCGCCTTCCTCCTCGGCGCCCTCTTCGTCTGGTTCGCCGAACTCCAGCAGCGTTCCCGCGCTCGGCGGGCTGAACACGCGCTGAAACTGGTGGAGGAGCAGGTGCGGGAACTGAAGGCTCGTCTGCCCGCGAGCGGTATGCTACCCCCCGGCGCATGAGCGCCCCCGATCCCAGCCCCATCATCGTTGCCCTCGATACGACCGACGTCGACCGCGCCCGCGCCTGGGCCGCGGCGACCGCGCCGCATGTCGGATTGTTCAAGGTCGGGCTTGAGTATTTCCTCGCCAATGGCGCTGCGGGCTATCGCGCGATCCAGGGGCGGCCGATCTTCCTCGACGTCAAGCTGCACGATATTCCGAACACCGTGGCCGGGGGAATCCGCGCGATCCTGCCTCTGGCGCCACGGATGGTGACCATCCACGCCTCGGGCGGCGGTGCCATGATCCGGGCGGCGCGCGAGGCGGCGGAAACCGCCGGCGCCAACCGGCCGATGATCCTGGCCGTGACGGTACTGACCAGCCTGGATGACGCATCCCTGGCCGCGATGGGGATGAATGATGGGGCGGCGGCGCAGGTCTCCCGCCTCGGGCACCTGGCGGTGGACGCCGGGGCCGATGGTCTGGTGTGCAGCCCGCTTGAGGTCGCGACCTTGCGCCGGGAACTCGGGCCTGCCGTCACGCTGGTCGTGCCCGGCATCCGCCCGGCCGGTGCCAGCGCCGGGGACCAGGCACGCACCATGACTCCCAAGGAAGCGATGCAGGCCGGCGGGTCCTGGCTGGTGATCGGCCGCCCGATCACCGGGGCCGCCGATCCGGCTGGTGCCGCGGCCGCCATCGCGGCGTCGCTGCAATGAAGGTCAAGATCTGCGGCATCAACGACGCCGCCAGCTTCGACACGGTGATTGACGCCGGGGCCGACTGGGTGGGGTTCGTGTTCTTCCCCCCCTCCCCCCGCTACATCACGCCCGAGGCCGCCGCCGCCCTGTCGGCCCGTGCCCCCGGCGGCCCGCCGCGCGTCGGGCTGTTCGTCAACCCGACCGCCGAACAGATCGCCGCGACGCTGGACGTCATTCGGCTGGATGTCCTGCAACTCTACGGCGCGGATACCGCGGCGCTGCAGACCCGCTTCGGCCTGCCGATCTGGCGCGCCGTCGGGGTGGACAGCCCCGCCGACCTTCCCACCGACTCCCATGGCGCCGACCGCCTGCTGATCGAGGCGAAGCCCCCCCCGGATGCCACCCGCCCCGGTGGCAACGCGGTCAGCTTCGACTGGACATTGCTGCGCGGCTGGAAATCCCCCGTCCCCTGGGTGCTCGCGGGTGGGCTGACCCCGGCCAATGTCGCCGCCGCGATCCGGGAAACCGGGGCCGAGGCAGTGGACGTGTCCTCGGGCGTCGAGAAGGCCAAGGGCGTGAAGGACCCCGCGCTGATCCGCGCCTTTATCGCCAACGCGCGGGCGGCCTGACGCCTTCTACCAGCCGGCATCATCATCGACCCTCCGGACGGTGCTTCCTCGTCATGGTGGCCGCAGGCCCACCAACCACGAATTTCCTATTCAGAACTAAGGAAAGTCGTGGGTGGTGGCCCTGCGGCCATCATGACGAGGTGGCGACGACACGGGTCAACCTCCAAGCCGGCTGGTATCAGGCCACCTTGGGCGGACGCGCCAGCACGATGCCGACCCAGAGTGCGGGGATGGCGCAGACGATGAAGCCCACGCCGTAATCATCGGTCAGGCCCAGCAGCCCGGAATAGACGATCGGGCCCAGCAGCGCGCCCATCTGCCCGAACGACAGCACACCGCCGGTGACGGGGCCGGCCGATCCCTCCGGGGCCAGCCGAGCCGTTTCGGATAGCAGGATGCCGTGCCAGGACATGGCGGTGGCGCTCAGGACCGTGGCGACCGCGCCGATCAGGACTAGCGGCCAGCCCTCGGTAAAGAACCCGGTGGCGGCGACGCTGCCGGCCATGCCCAGCGCCAGGCCCGCCATCACCACCCGGGGGGAGAGGTAGAAACTCCCCAGCCATCCCCACAGCACGCGCCCCGGCACGGCGATGGCCACGACGGTCGAGAAGATGAAGCCGGCCGTGACCAGCGAATACCCCAGATGGGTCAGATAGGTGACGAAATAGGCCGTGAAGACCTGCTGGATGCCGTTGAAGGCGAAGCATGCGAAGGACAGGCTCCTCAGATCCTTCGCCTTCATCACCACCGTGATCGTCCGCTGGAAATCCGAGAAATGGAACGCTCGGCTGGGGTCCCGGTCGGTGTCGAAGCGCGCCCGCCAGGGTTGCAGCGCCAGCGAGAACAACAGGCAGGCGCCGGCGATGATCAGCATGGCACCCTGCCAGGTCCAGGCCTCGGCCATCCAGGCGCCGAGGAAGCCGCCGAACAGCAGCCCCGCGGGCACGGCGGTCTGCTTGATCGAGAACACCAGGGGCGCCAGCCTCCGGGGCGTGACCCGGCCCAGCAGATGGGAACTGGTGGGGGTGGACACCGCCGCCCCGCTGCCGCCGATGATGGCGGACAGGACGAAGCCCCAGACTCCGAAGAACGCGGTCGCGGCGATGCCGAAGGCCAGCATCACGAGCGCCACCTGGCTCATGCGCCAGGCGCCGTAGCGGACGATGAAGCTGCCGCAGCCCATCTGGCCGATCAGGGAGCAGAAGGCGTTGATCCCGTAGTAGACGCCGAGCATGGCTGGATCGATGCGGAGATCGGCGATGATCAGGGGGGCGATGACGGCGGGCATGACGCGCCCGATCGAGACGAAAGTCTGCTGGAGGAACATCGCCACGGTGGCGCCGAGCATGGGTCGGTAAGACGGGGGGATCAACGGCTTGTCTGTCCTTCTGTCGGGACAGTTGCACTCCGTTGAGGGGGGTTCGTCAATGGCTTGGAAAGGTCCCGGACACCGGCACGAGGGGTGATCCCCCGCGCCGGGCAGGACGAGACGTTACTTGCAGGCGGTAACCATGATCTCCACCAGGACGGACGGAGCGGCCATCTCGGACTGGACGCAGGCGCGGACGGGGGCGCCGTCCTTCGGCAGCCAGGGCGTCCAGACTTCGTTCATGGCGCCACGCTCCTTGATGTCCTTCACCCAGATGATGGCTTGCAGCATGCGGGTCTTGTCGGTGCCGTGCTTTTCCAGCATGGCGTCGATCTGCTCCAGCACATCGGCGGTCTGGCCCTTGATGTCCTTGGAGGTGTCGCGGGCGGTGATGCCCGGCAGGTAGACGAAGCCATGATACTCGACGGCCTTGGAGAGAATGGGGCCGGGTTCGGTGCGGATGATCTTGCTCATGCGGCTGGACTCCCTGAAAGGAATTGGTCCGTCGGTTCTACGGCATGTGACGGTTGGTGGCCAGAGTGGTGCCTGGTCCTGCAACGGCCGTCGCACCCGGCCGCTTTCCGTCGTGGGCCGGATCGACCCGCCCATCGCCAAACACGCAGGTGGTTGGGATCATGCGCGAATACCATCGACGGAATCCCTGGCGATGGCCGGGTCGAGCCCGGCCAGGACGGGTG
>CANJSR010000340.1 GCA_947476855.1 Acetobacteraceae bacterium | reverse complement strand
CGGATCGCGGAAATTGACCTCCGCGACCCGCACGCGCACGGTGCATGTGTCAGGAGGGTCTCCGAACACCTGTCAGGGACGTCTCCGGTCTGAACAGACAAGCCCGGGGATGACGGGTGGGGGAGATGACCGGTGGGCGGGGTCGGAACCCCGCCCCCTGCCCTCAGCCTTCCTCGGCTGGCGCCACGTTCGGGATCCCCGACATCAGGGACGCCGGGACCGTCTCGATCAGTTCGTTCACCGAGAACAGGCCGCCGTCGGTGAACTTGTAGATCGCCTTCGCCTCGTCGCCGTAGACGTAGGTGTGGATCATCGACCGCTCCGCGTGGAAGAGCTGGCCGTTCACGTCACGGGATTCCTCGGTGCACAGGTAAGCGACCATCGGCGCCACGAACTCCGGCCCGGGCATCGCCATCCGAGACTCATACTGCGCCTGGGTCAGCAGGCCACGCTCCACGCGGCGCTTCCACCCGGCGATCACCGCGTCGTTCACGGTCATGCGCGTCGCGGCCATCGGGCACATCGCGTTCGCGGTGATGCCATACCGCCCGGCCTCCCGCGCGATCGACCGCGTCAGCCCGATGATCCCCGCCTTGGCCGCGGCATAGTTGCACTGGCCAACCGAGCCCTTGAAGGCGTCCGAGGAGAAATTGACGATCCGCCCGTACTTCGCCCCGCGCATCACCTTGATGGCGTGGTGGCACATGTTCCAATGGCCCTTGAGGTGAACGCTGACCACCTGGTCGAAGTCATCCTCGGTCATGTTCCAGATCATGCGCTCCCGCAGCATGCCCGCGACATTCACCACGAAGTCGATCTTTCCATAGGTATCAACGCATTGCGCAACCATCCGGCCGGCGCTGGCGTAGTCGGACACTGAGGAATAGTTGGCACTCGCTCGGCCCTGGAACGCCTCGATCTCGGCGACCACGGCGTCGGCGGGCTTCTCCTCGGTCTCTTCGCCGCCGCGGCCGAAGCCGGGATCGTTGACGACGACGCTGGCCCCTTCCTTGGCGAGCAGCAGCGCGACCTCACGGCCGATTCCGCGGCCGGCGCCGGTCACGATGCCGGCTCTTCCCTGGAGATTCATGGCGTTTCCTTCCGTTTTGGACGGCGGGATTTCAGCACGGGCGGGGATCGGGGGCAAATTGGCGCCAGGCGGCGGCATCTGTCCCCGTTCCGTCCTGGGCGGGCTCGAGCCGCCCATCGCCAGGGATTCTGGGTGTTGAATGTCAGCAAAACACCCACTGCGGGCGTTCTGGACGATGGCCGGGTCGAGCCCGGCCAGGACGATTACCTGTCCCGCCCTACCGGAACAGCGTGCTCCAGGTCCGTTCCTCGATCACGTCCAGCAGCGCCTCGGCCCCGGCGCGCGGCAGGCGGGACAGCAGGCCGCGCTTCTTCCTCGCATACCGGCGCAGGCGGATGCCTGGCCCGGCGAGTTGCCGCGCGAGGCTTCCGACATCGTGCAGCCCGTCAATCAGCCCCAGTTCCAAGGCCTTCTGGCCCAGCATGAAGCCGCCGTCGAAGACCTGCTCATCCCGTCCCTTCAGCCTGACGCCGCGCCGCGTCCGGACCCAGTCCTTGAAGCGCGTATGCAGGCTGTCCATCAGGTCTTTCGCGAAAACAACGTCTTCCGGTCGTTCCGGGCTGAACGGGTCGAAGCGGGCCTTGTTCTCTCCGGCCGTGTAGAGCCGCTGCTCGATCCCGAGCTTCGCCAGCAAGGCCGGCGCGCCGAACCCGCCGCCGCGCACGCCGATCGAGCCGACGATGCTCATGGGGTTGGCATGGATCTCGTCCCCGGCGCAGGCGAGCCAATAGCCGCCCGAGGCCCCCACCTCCCGGATCACCGCATGCACGCGGACCTGCTTGCGATCGGCCTCCCGCCGGATCATCCGCGCGATCAGGTCGGATTGGACCGGCGATCCGCCGGGGCTTTCGATATCCAGGATCACCGGATGGCGGCCGGCGGCGGCGAAGGCCTGCTTGATCAGCGGCGCGGCCGAGGTCGCGTTCAGCGCGCCGTCCCGGGCCGCGATGATGCCGTGCAGTTCAATGACGTTGATCGTCGGCTTGCGCCAGAAGGCCATGATGGAGTTCCCGAAACGATGCCGGGTTCATATGGTCCCGCCGGCGTCAGTTCCATATCGGCAGGCCGACGATCCCCGCCGCGCCGCACAACAGGAAGGCCACGCGGCGGAACAATGTCTCCGACCCGCGGCGGAACAGGCGATCGCCGAGCTTGACGGGGACCATGTAGAAGGGGGTGAGAAGGATGCCGAAGACCAGGATTGGCATGGTGAAGATGCCCTGCCAGAGGTAGAGCCCGAATCCAATCAGCGTCGACAGCGCGAAATAGGCGAAGATGTTGGAGCGGGCCTGGGTGGTGCTCGATTGCCCGCCCAGCCAGAACAGCACCAAGGGCGGCCCGCCGATCCCGACCGCGCCGTTGGAAAAGCCGGCGACGCCGCCAACCGCCACGGAGACGGTGATGGTCGGCCGACTCTGATACCGCCAGCCGCTGGCCAGCGCGACGGTTGAGGCAAGTACGAACAGGCTGACGGCCCAGCGCAGGGGTTCGGGCGCCGTGTTGGCGAGCAGCCAGACGCCGGCGGGCATCGCCACCAGGCTGCCGGCCAGAAGGGCACTGACCTCCCGCCAGGCAGCGCGGCGCAGATGGGCTGCGATGAAGGGCGTGGTGCCGATCGCATCGACGACCCACAACGCGATGATGGCGGCCCGGGGTTCGTAGGCGAGGCTCGCCAGCGGGATGAAGGTCAGCGCGGCGCCAAAGCCGGAGAAGCCGCGCACCAGCCCCGCGAGGGCGGCGGCGGCCGCGGCCCAGGCGAAGCGCTGGTCGATCAGGGCCAGCCAGGCGGGATCGATCATCGCCGGCTGGCGGCCATTGGACTCATCGTAAGGCCAGTTGACGCAAGGAGCGATCGATCCATTGCGCGGTCAGCTTCTCCTGCACGCCGTTCTGGCGCAGGCGTTCGTTCAGCGCCGGGAAGTCGACGTGGTCGAGCGCCTGGTCCTGGTTGAAGCAGGAGAACACGACCGAACGCTCCCCCGTCACCGGATCGACATGGGCCTGGAGGCACTGGGCGCAGACCTCCTTCATCATGCACTGCATGGGAGAGTTGATGGAGCCGATGGCGGAATGGTCGGGGCGGAGGAACGGGCGCAGCACGCCATGCCGGGCGGCCCCAACGGCCTGCATCATCCGGTCGGAGCCGATGGCGATGATGTGTTCGGCCTGGTTCAAGGGCACCGACTGCTCGCCCAGGGCGCCGGAGGCGTAGGCGGCCATCGCCTGGACGATGTTGCCGACGAAGCTGCGGTCCTGCGGACGGTCGGGGTTGGGGGGGAAGCCGGGGGCTTCGTCGCAGCACCAGATGATGACGTCGGCGGCGCGTTCGATTTCCGGGACCTTGTAGCGGTCGCGGAGGGCCTTGTAGCCGGCGAAGTAAATGACTTTCGACCCCGCGGCGCGATGGGCGGCGCCGATGGAGAACAGGACGGCGTTGCCGAGGCCGCCTCCGACGAGGGCGACGGTGGTGTTGGGGTGGATGTCGGTGGCCGCGCCGGTGGGGCCCATGAGGACAACGCGCTCCCCGGGCTGGAGGATGGCGCAGAGGTCGGAACTGCCGCCCATTTCCAGGGCGATGACGCTGACGAGGCCCTGCTCGGGGTCGGTCCAGGCCCCGGTCATGGCGAGGCCTTCCATGGCGAGGATGGTGGGGGGGGTGTTGGTCCCTGCTCCATCCGTCATGGTGGGCCCGCTGTCCGTCGAGGCCCCGCCCCTCTCCGTCATGGCCGGGCTTGACCCGGCCACCTGCCCCCCGCCGGTGCCTCCCCGTTGCACCACCGCCGGTGCGTGGGTGGCCGGGTCAAGCCCGGCCATGACGGGGAGAGGGGCGGCCCCGCCAACCCGAGGCGCCAGAACCTCATAATTCTGCAATCGATAGAACTGCCCAGGCTTGAACGCCCGCGCGGCGGCGGGCGCGCGGACGACGACCTCCACGATCGTCGGCGTCAGGCGGTTCACGGCGTAGACCGTCGCGGTCAGGCTGTCTCGCATGCGGGCGATGACGTCCGGGCCGGTCGCCTCCGACCCCGGCAGAGCGGCCAGAGCGCGGGAGACAACCGGATAGCCCCGCTTCGCCCCGCCCATCGCCTTGACGACATTGCCAAAGAAGCTCGGGTGCAGGTCGCCGAAGAAGCTGAGGAAACGGCCGTTCTCGGCCCGGTGCATCAGCACATGGGCCTGCTCGGGCTTGGCCAGAGCGCGGGTCGGGGTCACCTTGGCGCCGGTCTCGTCCACCGCCTGGAAGTAGCGGCCATCGAGCTCGATCCGCCCGTCCTCCCGCGCCAGCACGGTGTTGGGCTGGGTGCCGGCGGCGACGATGATGGCGCGGGCGGGCAAGGTGGCTTCGGTCCCGTCGGCGCGGGTGACGGTCAGGGCGGCGGCGTGGCCGTGGGCGTCGACCTGGACGGCTTTGGGCGTCAGGCCCTCGGCGAAGCGGACGCCTTCTTCCAGCGCCTTGGCCACTTCCTCGTGGTTCAGCGTGTAGGACGGGGCATCCACCAGTCGGCGGCGATAGGCGAGCGTGGCGCCGCCCCAGCTGTCCAACAACCGCGCGAGGGCGGGTGTGCGGTTCTCCCGCGCCGCGTCGGCGCGTTCGGCGGCGATGGCGGCGGCATGGGCCAGGAATTCGTCGGCTATTTCGGTTTCCTCGGCCGACCAGCGGGCGCGGACCGCGGCCTCCCCGCGTTCGGCGACCAGGATCCGGTAGCGGGCGGCGAATTTCTCCACCTGGCGGACGTAGTAGGCGAGGCTTTCGGTCGCCGTGTCGATCGCCGTCAGCCCGCCGCCGATGACGACGACCGGCAGGCGCAGTTGCAGGTTGGCGATCGAGGACTGCTTGGCCGCCCCCGTCAGTTGCAGCGCCATCAGGAAGTCGGAGGCCTGCCGCACGCCGCGCGCCAGCCCGTTCGGGATGTCGAGCACGGTCGGCTTGCCCGCACCCATGCAGAGCGCGATGTGGTCGAAGCCCATCGCCCAGGCATCGTCGATACCCATGGTCGCGCCGCCGCCGAAGCGGACACCGCCGAAATGGGCGAACTCCGGGCGGCGTTCAAGCAGCAGCCGCACGAGCTTGAGGTAGTTCTTGTTCCAGCGGACGGTGATGCCGTACTCGGCCACGCCGCCGAAGCCCGCCATGACGCGGTCGTCGAGGTTTTCAAACAGGGATTCGGTTTCGCGGACGGGAGTGGTGGGGTTGAAAAGCGACGGTTTCCCCCCTTCCCCTTGATGGAGGGGGGGAGTCATTGTCAGCGGCTCGATTTTCAACCCATCGATCGCGACGACCGTATGCCCGTCGTTCATCAGATGATGCGCCAGCGTGAACCCCGCCGGGCCTAGGCCGACGATCAGCACCTTCTTCCCGCTGTCCGGCCGCGGCAGAGGCCGGCGGATGTCCAGCGGGTTCCAGCGCGTGAGAAGCG
>CANJSR010000339.1 GCA_947476855.1 Acetobacteraceae bacterium | reverse complement strand
TGCCGCACCGCCTTGGCAATGCCCAGCGGGATCGAGATCAGATAGATCAGCAGCGTCGACCACAGCCCCAGCGAGATCGAGACCGGCATCTTCTGCGCCATCAACTGGATGACCGTGGCGTCGCGGAAGAAGCTCGACCCGAAATCGAAGTGCAGATACCCGGTCAGCATCTCGGTAAACCGTTCCAGCGGCGGCTTGTCGAAGCCGAACATCGCCTTGATGTCGGCCAGGATCGCCGGATCGAGGCCGGATGATCCCCGATACCCCCCGCTGCCGCCGAAATCCGACCCAGCCGAACCCAGCCGGGACGACATCCCTCCCTGGCCCTTCAGTTCGGCGATCATCTGCTCCACCGGCCCGCCAGGCGCGAACTGGATCACCGCGAAATTGATCGCGATGATGCCGAACAGCGTCGGGATCACCAGCAGTAGGCGACGGATCAGATAGGCGGTCATGCGGCCAGGACACGGAGCATTGGGACGTCACTCCTGCTCATGATGCGCACGCGGCCCCCGTTGCTGGCGATGACGCAAGGGTGGCGGCGGGGTCCGCCGATCGTCAAGATATTCCCCCAACGCCTGGCGCACCCGCTCGATCACCGGCGCCCACCCGTCAGCCCCGGCGCGAAACAAGCGTACGGTCGGATACCAGGGCGAATCCTCCCGCCCGATCAGCCAGCGCCAATCGGGCGCCCGCGGCAGCAGCAGCCAGACCGGCTTGCCCATCGCCCCCGCCAGATGCGCCACCGAGGTATCCACCGCGATCACCAGATCAAGTTGGGACACCAGCGCCGCGGTCTGGCCGAAATCGGTCAGCGTCTCCCCGATTCGCGCCACCTGCGGGCGAGCGGTCAGAGCCGGCAGGTCCGTGCCGCGCACCGCGTTCTGCAAGGACACGAACCGCACTCCGGGCAGGTCGGCGATCCGCAGGAACACCGATGCCGGGATCGACCGCAGATGGTCCGTCACATGCCTCGGATCACCAGACCAGACGAGCCCGACGCTCGGCCCCTCCCCCTCCGGCAACGCGGGCACGGTCTCCATCGCCTCGGGCGGCGGCCGGAGATAGGGGACATCGGCCGGGATCGTCTCCAACGTCGTGCCGAATCCGCCCGGCAGGTCGCCCGTCGGACAATGGAAATCGGGCGCGCGATCCAGTGTCGCGGCCGTCACCACCTCCGCCAGCCCGGTCGAGGCCTGGAACAGTGGCGCCAGCAAGGGAAACGTCGACAGCACGATCCGCGCCGCGCCCGCCTTTCTCAGCAACCGGATGTAGCGGAAGAACTGGATCGCGTCGCCGTAGCCCTGCTCATCCCGCAGCAGGATGGTCCGCCCGGTCAGGTCCTGCCCCTGCCACAGCGTGCCCGGCAACCCCGTGCCCTGGCCGGGAAAGAAGAACGCGACCCGATGGCGCCGCCGATAGGAGTCCCACCCTTCGCGCAGGCGCCCCAGCCGCAGCAGGCTGATGGCATAGGCCATGTGGAGCGCTTCATGCCCCGGCGCCAACGTGATCGCCTGTTCCAGCGCCACCTGCGCCGAGTCGAATTCCCCCTGCGCGGTCAGGGCTTCCCCGATCACCCCATGGGCGCGCGCGCGCATCTCCGGCGGGTGCCAGGTCTGTTCCAGCACCGGGCGTACCACGGCCTCAGCCTCCTCCCGCCGGCCGAGCCAGGCGCAGAGCTGTCCTAAATTCACCCGAAACAGCGGATTGCCCGGTTGCACCGCAACGGCTCGGCGGGCCGGCTCCAGGCCCTCGGTCAGCCGTCCGGCCAGCCAGAGTGCCTGGGCCAGATGCGACAAGGCCGGAGCGAAATTCGGTTGTTGGGACAGCACCGCCTGGGCGTGGCAGATGGCGGCGTCGATATCACGCCGTTCGATCGCCAGCTCCGCCATCAGGGTCAGCGCGAAGGCGTGGCTCGGATCCTGGTCGAGCACCCGGCGCAGGCAGTCCTCGGCCTGCGCGGGGTGCCCGGCGTCGTGCAGGGCACGTGCCTGCTCGACTAGGCGATCACGTTCGGAGACCATCAGCCCAGCCATGGCGCGCGTGCCCCGGCCGGCGGACGGGTCAGCCGATCAGGTGGAGGCCTGCATCTGCTCCCGCAGACGCCGAGCACGGTCCAGGACCTTATTCTCGATTTCGCTGACGGTGAGCTGGCTGACCGGAGCGTCGACCCAATGGTTGCCCTGGAGCACCTGGCGGAAGATCGTGACCTTTACCCCGTCGCTGCGCAGATCCTTGGTCAGGATATAGGCCGTGGCTTTGAACCGCTCACCGGATGATGACTGGGGCGTGTACCAGTCCGTGATGATGACGCCGCCAAACGGATCGGCGGATGCCAACGGCATGAACCCGAGCGTGTCGAGCGCGCCGCGCCACAGATAAGCGTTGACGCCAATCCCGCCGCCGGGGCCGCCGCCCTGGCCGCGCTTGTTCTTGTCGCCGAACAGGAACGACATCCCCTCGTCCCCGAACATGCTGCCCGAGTTGGGGCCAGGCTCGAACGAGTAGTTGGGCGCGGTCGGATTCGGACGCGAGTTGGCGCAAGCCGCGAGGCTGATCACCAGCGCGAAGCCGAGGGAAAGTTGGGCAAAACGAACGCGGGTCATGGATCGTCCATATCAGGCCTGTACGCTCCATAGTCCGTCCGGAGGTGACCGCCAAGCCTCTTGCGTGTCACCGAAGCGGTTTCCCCGCCGGAAACGGCGGGACAATAAGCGAAGGGCGGCGAGGTTTCCCCCGCCGCCCCTGGCTGTCGTCGTCGTGTCGTGGCTTACCAGGTCATCTGGGTGCCGAAGACGAAGCCCTGGCCCTGGACGGAGTTGTTCGCCGCACCGGTTGCACCGGTCAGGAAGTTCCACCCGCTCTGCTTGCGGTTCTGGTAGATGTAGTCCGCGAACAGAACCATGCCCGGCGCCAGCGTGTAGCTGCCACCGACGGTGTACTCATACTCATGCCGCTGGGAGATGCCGGTCATCGCAACCGCGCCCTGCGAGTCGATCGAGGCGAAGGTCGTGCCGACCGTCATCGGAAGGTTCGGGATCTTGTACTGCGCGCCAACCAGCCACGCCGACAGCGTCGAGCCGCCGCTGGGCCGAGCGGCCATGCGGCCGTTCATCGCACCACCGATGAAGTTACCGGCGAGGGTCACACCCTCCCACGTCAGCGCCACACCGGCCGAACCGAAGTTCAGGGCGTCATACTGGCCGTTGTAGGTGCTGCCGGCGGCAGCGCCAGCCGCGACACGCGCCGCGGCGGCGGTGCCGTTGTAGTTCACAGTACCGGCGTAGGTGTAGACGCCGTAGGCGTGCACGCCAACCGGGCCAACCGGCGCGGAGTAGCGAACACCGGCGGCGATCATGTTCTGATACCGGGCGCCGTCAGCCGGGATGGTGGTGCTGCTCAGGTTGGAGCAGGTGGAAGCCGTCGCGGCGGTCAGGCCGCAGGCACCCAGCGCGTTGCCGGCCGAAGGCGAGTACATCAGGCCGAAGTCGAAGCCCGAGAAGTTCGGCGACATGTACACGATCTTCTGGGTGTCATACTCGTCACCCGAGCCCGACAGGAACACCCACGGCGGCGCCGAACCGCCACCAATCGCGGTGCCGAGGTCCGAACCGTTAAACACGGCGGTCGGGGAGTAGGTCTGGTTGGTCGTACGGCCCTGATCCAACAGGCTGATCAGGCCGTCGCCCATGCCGAGGCGGATGATACCGAGCTGGTCGGTGCCGGCGTAGACGAACGCGCGACGCATATACAGCGTGTTCAGGTTCGTCGTGGCGCCCGCCTGGCTGGTCGGGGCATTGATCGGCGGCGTCAGGGACGCGCCCGAGAAGTTCGTCCGGACTTCGAACGCGCCACCGTAGCGGAGGCCGTTCGCAGCCATGCCGTCAGCGCCACCATACATGCGCATCCAGGAACTCATCTGGTTCGACGTGCGCGAGGTGCCGGCCGGCTGGTTCATGAACGAGTTCCAGCCCTGGTACCACTGGACAGTGACACGAGAGTTGAAGTGCAGAACCAGGGTGCCCGGGGTCGGGACAGCGCTGGCACCCGTGCGGGCGGTGCCGAATGAGTTGTTGTTGTTGTTGGCACCCGGGGTCGCGCCCGGCTTGCCAATCAGCTGACCCTGGATCGGGTTCGCGATCTGGACGCTGGGGGTCGGAACCGTCGTTTCCATGCCACGGGCGACGTCGCCAGGGCGCTGACCGATGGTTCCCGTGGATGGGGTCTGGGCGCTTGCCGTATCGGCCAGGCCGAACGCTCCAAGCGTGCAGACGCTCGCGAGCAAGAGTTTACGCATGATGTCCTCCGGTAATACTCGTCGTTTCGTTATCCGGTTGGCTCGATCAACCCCAACGTGGGAATGCGGCCTGTCGTGCAGGAGACATTCTATCGTCCATGGGCACGCTTGTTGACAACAAGGGAAGCACAGCCGTGACAGTTTTGCGGTATGGGTGTGGCCAGTAAGTAACACAGGAAATCATATTGATAATTGATAACACTAGCATAAATTGATGTTCATCATGCCACCGGGGCATCTGATCGGAAATTGCTGAATCGCAAATATATCAATTGCCAATTTGATAACGATATCGTCCCGATGAATGCCATTTTCAGTTGCATGATCGTGACCGTGCACCCGGATTTCCGTGTGCTTTATGGCTCCACGACCCGGTCTACGGGGAAAGTATAAGGTATTTTGATTTATGTTATTATTACGATATTGATGAATGGTAATTACTGGGTTTCGGACAGGTGTGACGGTCCAAAAGGCCGGTGCCGTCCGGGGCACCGCAGCCGTGCCATCTTGGCCCCACCTCGTAGAGCCGGCAGAAGCCTCTGGACACGGCAGGAGACCCTCTGGCGCCCCAGGGACGCCCAATCCAGCCCGCGCCAGCCGTTCCAGGCCCGCGTGGCGGCGTGCGCGGTTGAACGGGCGCGCGTGCCCCGGACACGAAAAAGGGGGCCACAAGGGCCCCCTTCGTATCGTCGTCCAGCGTACTCCTTGCAGCCTAGGCTGCCCGGCGAACCGCCAGTGCATTGGGTAGTTGGGAGATCGCCGTATCGATCAGCTTCGCCCCAACCTCGGGGGTCAGCCCATCGGCGATGATCTGCCGAGCAGCCGTGGTCGCGATTTCGGCGGCGAGGTGACGTACCTCGTCGACAGCGGCCTTTTCAGCGGCGGCGATCCGGTCCTCGGCCATCTGCGTGCGGCGCTTGGCCGCCGCTTCGGCTTCGGCTGTCGCCGCGGCGGTGACACGCGCGGCTTCCGTCCGTGCGCCATCCACCAGGGCCTTGGCATCAGCCAGGGCCTCGGCACGCTTGGCCTCGGCTTCCCGCAGCATGGCTTCGGCTTCACGCCGCAGCTTTGCCGCTTCTTCCAGTTCGGCCTTCACCGTCGCGGTCCGGTCGTCCAGCATCGCCGTGATGGCCGCCCAAAGCTTGCGGCCGAACAGGATGAAGAACAGCAGGAACGCGATCAGGACCCAGTTTGCCGGGTTGGCGAAGAAGCC
>CANJSR010000338.1 GCA_947476855.1 Acetobacteraceae bacterium | reverse complement strand
GATCAGCGGCGCCTTGGAACGCCAGGAATGCGGGTAGGAGTGGACGATCTTGCCCTTGGCCACCAGGTTGCCGGCGGCGATCAGCGCGTCGCACACCGCGTCGGCGGCCTTGTAGACATGGTTGCCGGCGAAGATCGGCACCCAGGGGTTGAAGGTCCCGTCATCGCCCACGGTTTCCGGGATTTCCAGGTTGTTGGCGCGCCCGAGGATGAAGTCATCCTCGCCATGGCCCGGGGCGATATGGACGAAGCCGGTGCCGGCCTCCGTGGTGACGAAATCCGCCAGCAGGACGGGGGTGTCCTGGTCATAGCCGTGGCCGCGCAGCGGGTGGGCGCAGAGCGTGCCGGCCAGGGCCTCGCCCTTGTAGACGTGGAGCAGATGATGCGTCGTGATGCCGGTATCCTTGCAGAACTGCGGCAACAACGGCAGGGCGACCAGCAGCTTCTCCCCATGGCGGGCGAGGGAACCGGGTTCCGTGCCCTCGACGCGGAGCAGGGCGTAGTCGAACTCGGGGCCGGCGGCGACGGCGCGGTTGCCGGGCATGGTCCAGGGGGTCGTGGTCCAGATCACCACCGCGGCGTCATGGAGCTCAGCGGTGGGCGCCTCGGTGATCGGGAAGCGGACCCAGATCGTGGTGGAGGTGTGGTCGTGATACTCGATCTCGGCTTCCGCGAGCGCGGTCTTCTCGACCGGGGACCACATCACCGGGCGCAGGCCGCGATAGAGCGCGCCGTTCAGCAGGAACTTGCAGATTTCGTTGGCGATGGAGGCTTCCGAGGGGAAATCCATCGTGGCGTAGCGTTGCGGCCAGTCGCCCTCGACGCCCAGGCGCCGGAATTCGTTCTTCTGCACGCCCATCCAATGGGCGGCGTAGGCCCTGCATTCGGCGCGGAAGTCCAGGATGGGGACGTTGTCCTTGTCCTTCTTCTTGGCGCGGTATTCTTCCTCGATCTTCCACTCGATCGGCAGGCCGTGGCAGTCCCAGCCGGGGATGTAGTTGGCGTCGAAGCCGGCCATCTGGCGGGTGCGGTTGACGACATCCTTGAGGATCTTGTTCAGCGCCGTGCCGATATGGATGTTGCCGTTCGCGTAGGGCGGGCCATCGTGGAGGATGAACAGCGGGCGGCCCTTCGACGCCTGGCGCAGCTTGCCCCAGAGGTCCATCGCGTCCCAGCGGGCGAGGATCACGGGCTCCTTCTTCGGGAGGTCGGCTCGCATGGGGAAGCTGGTCTTCGGCAGGAAGACGGTGTCGCGATAATCGCGCGGTGCGGGTGCGTCGTTCATGGCATATCCGGGCGGCCGGTGGCCGCGATCAGGGGTCAGGTCAGGCGAATGGTCCCGGGGCCCCTGGTATTGCTCCACTGGGGGCCGCCGGGCGGGTAATTCGTGCCTGCCTATACACCGAAGCCATGGCCGGGACCATGCCGGGACGATATGGCCCCGGTCAAGCCATTCGCTCGGCGCGGATTACTGCCCCTTGCGCCAGGCCTCGTAGCGCGCCTTGTTCTCGGCGTTCGGGGGATAGAGGCCCGGGAGGGAGGCGCCGGCGTTGACCTCTCCCATGATCCATTCCTCCATCTTCTCCTGCTCCCCGGCCTCGGCGGCGACTGCCTCAACCAGTTTTTGCGGGATGCAGACCGCGCCGTCGTCATCGACCATGATCAGGTCGCCCGGGAACACGGCCACACCGCCGCAGCCGATCGGCTGTTCCCATGCCACGAAGGTCAGCCCGGCGACCGAGGCCGGGGCCGCCGCGCCCTGGCACCACACCGGCAGGCCGGTGCCGAGCACGCCGGCGAGGTCACGGACGACGCCGTCGGTGACGAGGCCGGCGACGTTCCGCTTGGCCATGCGGGCGCACAGGATGTCACCGAAAATGCCGGCATCGGTCACGCCCATGGCGTCGGCGACGCAGATGCAGCCGTCGGGCATCGCCTCGATCGCGGCGCGGGTGGAGATGGGGGACGACCAGGATTCCGGGGTCGCCAGGTCTTCCCGCGCCGGGACGAAGCGCAGGGTAAAGGCCGGGCCGATCAGGCGGGGCTGGCCGGGGCGGATCGGGCGGGTGCCGCGCATCCAGACATTCCGCAGGCCCTTCTTCAGCAGGACCGTGGTGATGGTTGCGGTGGAGACGCCGGCGAGGGCGGCGTGGATCTTGGGATCGAGGCTCATGGTCATGTTCCACAGGCGGATGGGGGGGAGAAGAGTGCGCCGGGCGGGCGGGCGCGGCAACCCGGTGGGGTCAGGCCGAACCGAGGAGGGCCGCGAGATCCCTCGCCCCGTGCAGCACGCGCACGACCTGCACGGGGCGAGGGACGGGATCGTAGATGATCAGATAAGAGAACACGGCCCAGAACCGCACTGGTTGGTCCGTCAGGTCGTCGCGGACATGGCCGATCCCGGGACTATCGCCGATCAGCTCCATCCCGCGCTGGATATGCCCCAGCACGTGGCGGGCGAGACCCGTTCCACCCTGAAGCAGCAGGTAGTCCTTGATGAGGTCGATATCCCGTTCGGCGTCGACGGTAAGGACGTAGCGGCTCAATCGCGCCGGGGCCGCTCACGTTCGTTCAATTCCGCTCGGATACGGGCGAACACGCTATCCCCATCGACCAGCCGTCCCGCCTGGGCCGAGCCGATCCCTTCCGCGATGCGCGAGCGGATCATCGCCGCATGGCGCGGATCAGGCGCCTCGGAATCGGCAGTTGGAACACTCACGGATTCGATCGGGCTCATGGGCATTGGAACCTCACGATCCCTATTTAATTCGCAACCATAGGTAGAGTCAACGCGCTTTGCCCGATCGGGAGACCTCGGGCTTCACGACCTTTGCGTCGCCGATGCCAGCACCTCGATCGGCTCCCGCGCCGAGCATGGGCTAACGAGGGAAAGAGTGCCGGTCATGACCGCGGGAGCCAGCCATTTGGACTGATCCGACAAGCCAATCCCCCACTATATCACCATACCACTCATCCCAATGGGATGGCGCAACCCGCAGGCTAGGCTATCGTCGCGGTCCCAATGCCGCCAAGGCCCACGCCCATGACCGATCCCGATCGCCAGACCCTGCTGATCAACCTGGCGCATACCTTCACGCACTACAGCCTCCTGATCCTCCCCACCGCCGTGCTCGCCATGGCGCGTCCGGGCGGGGCGTTCGGGGATGCCTATGGGCCGATCCTGGCGCTCGCGACCGGGATGTTCGTGCTGTATGGCCTGTTCTCCCTGCCGCAGGGCTGGCTCGCCGACCGGATCGGCCGCAAACCGCTGATGGCGGCGTTCTTCCTGGGCACCGGTGCCTCCATGATCGCCTGCGGGATGGCGCGCACGCCTGGCATGCTGGCCCTCGCCTTGTGCGGAATCGGCCTGTTCACCGCGATCTACCACCCGATCGGCACCGCCCTGCTGGTGGAAACCGCGGGCGACAAGCCAGGCCGAGCGATTGGGATGAATGGGGTTTTCGGGAATGTGGGGGTGGCGCTGGCGCCGGTGGTGACCGCCTTCATGGCGGCCGAGGCCGGCTGGCAGGCGGCATTCTTCCTGCCGGGGATTCTGTGCCTGTTCCTCGGCCTGTTCTGGCTTCGCATGCCAGCGATCGAGGGTCATCGCAACGCCTCCGCCCGTCCCTTCCCGGCCATCCCGCGCCATCTGGTCCGGCGCGCGGTGACCGTGCTGCTGCTGATCGCGACGGTCTCGGGCCTGGTGTTCAACGCCTTCACCCTGCTGCTGCCGAAACTGATGGAGGAGCGCCTGGCCTCCGACCCCAACCTGCTGCCGCTGATCGGATCGGCGGCATTCGTCGCGACGTTGTGCGGGGCGGTGACGCAGTTCTCGGTCGGGCGGCTGATCGACCGGCACACGCTGCGGCGGGTGCTGATCCCGGTCAGCGTGATCCTGTGCCCGTCCCTGGCGCTGCTGTCATTCGTGGATGGCTGGGCCGTGGTGCCGCTGGCGGGCGCGGTGGCGGCGTCGCTGTTCGGGCAGGTGACGGTGAATGAGACGATGGCCGCCCGCTATATCTCGCCGGAGATGCGGGCGAAGATCTACTCGATCCGGTTCTTCGTGGGGTTCCTCGGCGCCGCGGCGGCGGCACCCGTGGTCGGGTTCCTGCACAGCCAGACCGGCAACCTGATGACGGCGACGGCCTTGCTGGCGGCATTCTCGGTCGTGACGTTGGCGTGCGCGCTGTGGTTCCCGGATCGGGAGGAGGAGTTGCATCCGGAACGTTGGGCCGCCGCGCCCGCGGAATAGGGGCCGCCCGCACAGGGGGGATATTTGCAATCCGCGGGCCGACACGCCACATGGCGTTCATGCCCACGCGCCGCACCCTTCTGCTGTCCCTGTCCTCCATGGCCCTGATCCCGGCGATACCGGCGGCTCGGGCCCAGGCGCCCGCCGCCTTCAAGCCGACCGCCCGGGACAACACCGATCTGCGGCGAATCGAGGCCTATCTGAACACGCTGAAAACCATGAAGGCGCGGTTCCTGCAGGTCGCGCCGGATGGCGGCATCACCAACGGGACCGCCTGGGTCTCCCGCCCTGGCCGGCTGCGGTTCGAGTATGACCCCCCTGCCCCGTTCCTCCTCGTCGCCGGCCAGACCGGGCTGATCTTCTATGACGCGACGCTGCGGCAGACGTCGAACATCCCGATTTCCCGCACGCCCCTCGGCATCCTGCTGTCCGAGAAGGCGGAATTGTCCGGCGATGTGACCGTGACGGGGATCGAGCGCCTGCCGGGCCAGATTCATGTCAGCCTGGTGCGGACGGCGTCACCGGGCGATGGCTCCCTGACGCTGACCTTCGCCGATGCGCCTTTGACGCTGCGGCAGTGGCGGGTGATCGACGCGCAGCGGAAGGAGACGCGAGTCACCCTGTTCAACATGGAACTCGGTGGAACGTTCGACCCGAAACTGTTCGAGTTCCGGGACACCGATCCGATGGCGGGCGCGACGGGCGGCGGTTAGGGGCGGACTGCCGCTCGATCATCGCGGTCGCCAACCCACCACCGTCATCCCCGCGCTTGTCGCGGGCATGACGGTTGTATAGCGCCTCGCCGCCCCCCTCAGGCGGCCACCTTCTTCGCCGGTTTCGGCCAGCGGGCGGCCATGCGGGGCAGCACTTCCTCCACCAGACGCTTCGTCTGCTCATACATCTCCGCATCGCCATTGGCGGCCGGGCGGAGGATGAACTTGGACGCGCCGGCGTCCACGTAGGCCGCGATCCGCTCCATGATCTCGTCCGCGCCACCGAAGGCGAAGTGGTCCCGGGCGTCGCGGCCCGTCCGCTCCTTGTAGCGGTCCATGATCTTGGCGATCCCCGGCTCCTCCATCCCGCCGAAGCGGTAGGCGAAGGCGGCGCCGTAATGGTCCTCGTCAATGTGGCGCCCCTCGGCGGCCACGGCGGTCTTGATGGCGGCGATCACCTGCCCCACCGATTCCGGGGATTCGGAGCCCGCCTGCCAGCCCGTGCCGTACTTCGCCGTGCGGGCGATCGCCGCCTCCGACGCGCCACCGATCCACATCGGCAGATCGGGCTGCACCGGCACGGGCGAG
>CANJSR010000337.1 GCA_947476855.1 Acetobacteraceae bacterium | reverse complement strand
TTCGACGATCTCATCATCGGGGCCCCCTACGCCGAGGC
Organism: Acetobacteraceae bacterium; assembly: GCA_947476855.1. The sequence continues at coordinate 5,524 of CANJSR010000337.1, read as the reverse complement.
GGCGGGGGGCCCGGACAGCGCGGGCCAAAGCTATGTCATCTTCGGCGGCAATTTTTCCGCCACCGTCACCCATCTCGGCGGCGCCGAATCGGAAACCCTGACCGGCACCACCGGCGCCGACAACATCGTCGCGGGCCTCGGCGACGACACGCTGGACAGCCGTGGCGGCGGCGATGTCCTGTTGGGCGCCGGAGGCAACGACACGATCAGGATCGCCGACCTGGCATTCCGGCGCATCGATGGCGGATCCGGCATCGACACGCTGGCGCTGGATGGCGCGGGCATGACGCTCGACCTGACCAGCATCGCCAACACCAGGCTGCGGAATATCGAGGTCATCGACATCACCGGCGCCGGCAACAACACGCTGAAGCTGACAGCGCGGGAGGTCCTGAACCTCTCCTCGACCACCAACACCCTCACCATCAACGGCAATTCCGGTGACGCCGTCCTGCTCGGCCCGGATGCCTGGGTGCGGGGCAGTACCGGCGGTGGCTACACAACCTTCACGGCGGGCCGGGCGGTTGCGCGGGTCGCCACCACCGTCGCGCTGGTTGGTTTCGAGGTGACGCGGCCGGACATGGCGGCCGCGTCCGACACCGGCATCTCAGGCACCGACAACATCACGAAGATCACGACCCCCACCTTCTCGGGCCTGGCCGCGGCGAACGCCACCGTCACGTTGCTGGCGGGCACGACCGTTCTGGGCACCGGCGTGGCCAACGCCAGTGGCGCCTGGTCGATCACGACCGGCCCCCTGGCCGACGGAGAATATGCGGTGCGGGCGCGGGCCGTCGATGGATTCGGCAAGTCAGGCCCGGATTCGCCCGCCCTGCTGATAACGATCGACACCAGTCTGGTGCCCCCGCCGAGCGCGCCGGACATGGTGGGAGGAAGCGATGGCGGGGTGTCGAGCGTGGATGACATCACCCGCAACGACCGTCCGATCTTCCAGGGCATGGCGGAGGCGGGCGCGACCGTGATGCTGTACGATGGCGCGACCCTGATCGGCACCGGCAAGGCGAACCTGGCCGGCGCCTGGGCGATCCGCGCCAGCACGTTGACCGAGGGCGCGCATGTCATCACCGCCATCGCGTCCGACGCCGCGGGCAACAGCGCCGGACCCTCGGCCGGCCTGACGGTCACCATCGACCGCACCGCGCCCGACCGCCCCTCCAGGCCCGACCTGGCCGCTGGCTCCGACGCCGGTCGGTTCGACAACGATAATGTTACGAATATCACGACACCAGTGTTTACGGGGACGGCGGAGGCGGGCAGCGCCATCTCGTTGCTGGTCGGTTCCACCGTGATCGGTTCGGGCACGGCCGACGGCACCGGCGCGTGGTCGATCATGACAACGGCGCTTTCCGAGGGAAAACACGCGGTCCAGGCGCGGGCGACGGATGCCGCCGGCAACAAGGGGCCCGCGTCGCCAGGGCAGTTCGTCACCATCGACACGACGCCCGAGGTCGCGCCCGTCCTGCTGAAGGCAACCGCAACCGCGATCAGTGGCACCGCGCCCACCGGCACCACGATCCGGCTGTTCGAGGGGGTCACGGAAATCGGGTCCGCCATCGTGTCCGCGGCCGGGACCTGGGTCGCTCCGATCGCGCTGGCCGCCGGGAACCATATTGTCACCGGCAAGGCGATCGACCGGGCCGGCAATGTCAGCGCGGCGTCGGACCCGCTGTCCCTGGTTCTGGGCGGAGCGGGGGATGACGACCTGGTCGGGACGGCGGGCGCCGATTGGATGGTGGGGCAGGCGGGCAACGACACCTATCACGTCAATCACGCGGGCGACGTCGTCAGCGAAGCAAGCGGCGGGGGCGGCGGGACGGTGGACACGATCCTGGCCAGTGTCGGGGTGACACTGGGAGCAACCGGCGGCATCGAGTTCCTGGCGGCGGCCACGGGTGCCGGTGGCCTGGCGCTGACCGGCAATGAGTTTGCCAATACCATCACCGGTGGCGACGGGACGGATGTGATCGCGGGAGCAGGTGGCGCCGATTTCGTGATAGGCGACCTTGGGGCCGATATTTTCGTTCTCCTGGCGTTGACCGACTCGACGGTGGATTTGTCCGGTCAGGACACGATCGACGATTTCTCGGCGTTGGCGGGAGATCTGATCGGACTGAAGGCGCTTGACGCCGATACCGGCGAGATCGGCAATCAGGCTTTCACATTCATCGGAGCCGCCGCGTTCTCGGGTACGGCGGGGGAAGTGCGCGCCGAGGTGGGCGGCGGGGCAACCCTGGTTTCGGGCGATGTGAACGGTGACAGCGCCGCGGACTTCGCGATCAGGCTGACCGGGTCCCATACATTGACCGAGACGAACTTTACCTTGTGACAGGGGGCTATCACGTTGGGTGTCCTTCTTGGTTCGTTTGATTGTAACAGTGTCGTCTTGATATGACGCTTGGGCTGAGATCGGCGCCACCATCACCGGCCGATGTTCCGGCACGTCCGCCGTTGCGAAGGTCGTCGGACGGTGGGTAGCATGCCCCAGATCGCCCGAGGGGTTGCTCCTCTGGGCTCAAATCGAGCACAAGCAACGCTACCGCGGAGTCCTGAGCGTATGACCAAGCAGACGATATCTTCACGGCCGGAACTGCTGGAAGCGAGCGACGCGGTGATCGAGGACGCGATCGCCCATGCCGATCCCATGGTTCTCCGTGGCTTGGTCTACCAACTCACCGGCGATCCGGAGGTGGCGGCGACGCGCGTGAAGACGGTGCTGGCTGGCTATTTCGACGTTGCCGCGCCGGCGACCGAAGCGGATGTGGCGCTGCTCCGGCGCAAGGGTGTCGCGTTCCTGAAAGCCTACCGGGACAGCGGCGCCGGCGATATCGCCATCGGCCCGCCGGAACGGCTCGCGGCCAGCCTGGGGCTGATGCTGGGGCAGACCATGGAAGGCGAGAACCTGCGGCATCACGTGGAGGAACTGGCACTCGACCAGACGGTGCGGTCGCTGCACTGGCAAGCGGAACCCGATCCGGTTCGGCTGAAGGACTTCACCGTGACGGTCATCGGGGCCGGCATGGGCGGACTGAACGCCGCGCTGCAACTGCGGAAGGCCGGGTTCCCGTTCACTGTCATCGAAAAGAACACCGGCGTCGGCGGCACCTGGTGGGAGAACCGCTATCCCGGCGCCCGGGTCGATACGCCCAGCCGTTCCTATACCCACCTGTTTGGCGTCGACTTCCCCTATCCCAATCCGTTCTGCGAGTGGCGGGAGAACGTGAAGTATTTCGACTGGGTCGCCGACAACTTCGACCTGCGCCGGCACATCCAGTTCAACACCGAGGTCAAGGCACTGACCTGGGACGAGTCCGCCGGCGAGTGGAAGATCGACATCGAGGGGCCGGACGGCGCACGGACCATCCGCTCCCGCGCGGTGATCACGGCGGTCGGTTTTCTCAGCCGGCCGAACCTCCCCTCGATCCCGGGCGCCGAAACCTTCGCAGGCGCCTCGTGGCACACGGCGCGGTGGCCGCAGGACTTCGACATGAAGGACAAGCGGGTGGCCGTGATCGGCACCGGCTGCACCGGCTACCAGATGATCCCCGAGCTTGCGCTGGAGGCCGCCCACGTCACCGCGTTCCAGCGGACGCCGCAGTGGCTGTTTCCGGTGGCTGGCTACCGCTCGCCCTTCCCGCCGCAGGTCAACTGGCTGGATCGCAACCTGCCGTTCCACACCAACTTCATGCGGGCGCGGACCTGCTCGCTCGACCGTATCGCCAATGTCGCGGAGATCGATCGGGACTTCGACGATCCCTACGCCTGCAACCCGCTCAACAAGCGGGCCCGTGAGGGGTGCATCGGATTCCTGGAGCGAAAGCTGGGCGATCCAGCGCTCGTGGCCGCCATGACCCCGCCGCATCCGGTCTGGTCGGCCCGCGCTGTTGTTATTGACCCGGAATATTCCATTGTCGACGCCCTGCTGCGCGACAACGTCTCTCTGGTCACCAGCGGGATCGAGCGCATCGAGCCGCGGGGCATCGTGGCCAAGGACGGGACGCTGCACGAGGTCGACGTGATCGTCTACGCGACCGGCTTCCACGCCACCGAGTACCTCTATCCGATGACCATCACCGGGCGCGGGGGGCAGACGCTGGACCAGCTATGGGCCAAGGATGGCGCGCGCGCCTATCTCGGCTGCATGATGCCGGGCTTTCCCAATCTCTGGTCGGTCTATGGCCCGAACACCAACGGCGGCCTGACCGTGGCTTCGTTCCACGAGAAGGTCGCCCATTACGCGCTGCAGTGCATGGAGGCGCTGGTCCTGGGCAATGGCGGCGCGATGGAGGTCCGGCCGGACGCCTTCTGGCGCTACAACCGCCTGGTGGATGAACGCAACCTCTCCAAGGTGTGGAGCGATCCCCGCGCCCACAACTACTATTGGACGGAACATGGTCGCTCCGCCGTGATGAACCCGTTCCATACGGCGGAGATGTCTGGCTTCCTGCGCGAACCCGACCTCGCCGACCTGATGATCGCCTGACGGTTGCCGTGGACAGAGGTGGCCGGGGAAATCCGCAAAGGGCCATAGGCGGCATTCCCGCCTGATCGGCGGCGAGGATCGCCGCCGATCAGGAGCCGGCAAGACGAAACGGTCTCGCCGGAACCGCACCCCGGCTGCTGGAGGGCGCCTCCGATTTGTCTGGTTCGGGCGTGGAGCGGGTGGATGCCGGCTCGGCGGATCTCACGGTGCTCCATGCGAAGATCGGAGATCTGACGCTGGAGAAGGATTTCTTGGCCGGCGCGCTCAGCCAGGCCGGCCTGCTGGGCGCAAAGCGATGATCGACCGCGCCGTGGAGCCGAACAATGGCTTCGGTGCGGTCCATGGGTCGCTTCGTCGGTTGGAGGGAAAGGCCCGCCACTATGCGAGGCAGGTCCCATCGTCCTGGGCGATCATCGCCAGCGCAGAATGGCGAGAGCGGTGCCCCCCGATCCAGGATCAAAGCCGGCCCAGCGGCCAGAAATCTGGCCTGCCCACTCTTCCCTCATGCGCGTGTTCATGGCCCCATGGCACCGCGAAGGCGGGAGAAATGGCGATGGCCCAGGGGACTATGACTCACACACGGTACGAATACGAATGGCGCAAGCTGCGCGCTGACCAGTTGCGCGAGCGCGCGCGCCAGGACGCGATCGTTGTCCTGCCGATCGCATCCCTCGAACAGCACGGCCCGCATCTGCCGGTCGAGGTCGACTCGATGCTGGGTGAGGAAGTGGCCGCCCGCACAGCCGCCAAGGTCGCGGAAAAGGGCCAGCCGATCCTGGTCCTGCCCGTCCTGTGGACCGGCCTGTCGGAGCATCACATGAGCTTCGGCGGCACCGTCACGCTCGACAACGCGGCCTTTGCCGCGGTGGTGGAGGGGGTGGTGAAATCCGTCCTGCGCCACGGCTTCAAACGCATCGTCCTGCTCAACGCGCATGGCGGGAACGAGAACGCGCTGCGGACCATCACCGACGACCTGACCCCGAAATACGCGGCCGCGATCGTCCAGTTCACCTACTGGTACGC
>CANJSR010000336.1 GCA_947476855.1 Acetobacteraceae bacterium | reverse complement strand
TCCAGCTTGCCGAAGCTGGGATGGTTCATGGCCATGGGGTGGTGTGTCCTTGGACTCGAATGCGCGACAGGTGCCTCAGGTTCCCCTGAGCGATGCCGGCGCCTAGCAACCCGGCGGAACGCTCAGGGGCGGCTAAGTCGAAGGAGGAGGAGCAGGCCGAAGGCGCGCGCGGGATCGGACGCGGGTGCGTCTGCGATCAGACCGAAGCGGGGCGCGCGGGGCTGCATGCAAGCGTGTATAGTGATCGGGCGGCGGCGGCGCAAGGGCCGGTGATGGGCCGTTGTTACGGAAGGGGCACGGCCAGGCCGCCGACCGGGCCCGCCATCGGCTTCGCGTCGCCCTTGATGATCTCCAGCACCTTGGCGCGGAGCGTGTCGTAGTCGGGCCGGTCGGGCCAGGCCGCGTACATCGCCCGCGCCTGGCGCCCGTTCGGCGTCGTGAACACCGAATCGAGATGGAAGGCCCGCTTCCCCGGCCCGATGATCCCCGCCTCCTGCCAGTTCGCCGTCGTTTGCGAGTCCGTGGCCAGCATCAGGTAGTTCAGCGGCTTGGGCACCTCGGCTTCCAACAGGAACACGAACACGACGGTGTCGGGGCTGTTGGTGTCGAAATGTTCCTGCACCGTCAGGCGGCGGCCATGGGCGATGATGCGGTCGCGCTGGACGAAGGGCCGGCCTCGCAGGGTGCGGTCGATCGAGGAGGCCTGGGTGTCGATCAGTTGCCGCAGCGCCATGTCGCGCCGGTCGCGGTCGCCGGCTTCCTGGTAGACCTGCGTCGCAAGCTCCCATGTCGGCACCATGCCCGGATGGTGCTTGACCATCTGCTCCGCGAGGCGGATCGCGTCGTCCTGGCGCTGCTGTTCCTGGGCGATGCGGATGGCGACGAACAGCGCCTCGATATCCGCGGGCAGTTTCCGCAGGACCTGTTCGGCGGCGGTCCGGGCTTCCTGCTGGCGGCCGGCCTGGTAGAGCGGCAGGGGGGTTGCCAGGGCCTGGGGTGGCTCGGGGGGCGCCAGCGGCGCGCGCGGTTCGGGCGGGGCGGGCGGTTGCGGCGGGGCGGCGGGCGTTGGGGGCCGGGGCGGGATGGCGGGCTGAGCGCGGGCGAGGCCGGGGGCGATCAGCGCCAGCGCGGCGGTGAGCAGAAGGGAGGCCGCGGTCGGCGCCATGGGCTCAGAGCCGGGCTGCGAGCTTGCGGGCGAGCAGCCAACCGGGCAGGGCGGAGACGGGCGGCCCCGGCAGCAGCAGCAGCCAGCCCCAGGGTTGGCCGTTGACGATCAGGTCCATCCCGATGCCGAGCATCATGCCGCCGACGAGACAGCCGGTGACCCCCGCGGAGACGCCGAGCCAGATGATTTCGCTGTGTTGTATCATGGGTGGGGGTTGTAGCGGATGAGGGGGGTGGGTCGGAAGGGGGTGTTCGGGGCGACAGGACGATCGCACCGGCGGGTTTTCGTCCTGGGCGGGCTCGACCCGCCCATCGCCAGGCACGCAGGTGGCTGGGCTGATACGCAAGGCCCATCAACGGGATCCTGGGCGATGGCCGGGTCAAGCCCGGCCAGGACGGGAGGTGCCGTTCCGTGGCCCAGTCCGCTTGCCCTGGGCGGCACCCGTCCGTTCGATCCCCCGATTCACAACGAGTACCGGTCGGTCTCCCGCCTACCTGAGTACCGGTCGGTCCCCCGGTTCACCTGAGTACCGGTCGGTCTCCCTCCACGATGATCCGCCACAGCACGCGGGCCTGGGTGCGGTCGTAGTCGCCGTGGGCGCGGTGCAGGGTGGCGCGGTCGTCGATGACCAGCACGTCGCCCTTCCGCCATTGGTGGTGGTAGACGATGGCCGGCTCGATCATCCGGTCCAGCAGGTCCTGCATGTAGGCCTGGCTTGCCTCGGGGCTCATGCCCTCGATGCATTTCGCCTTCTGGATGTGGAAATAGACAGCGCGGGAGCCATGGACGGGATGCGTCCGCACCATCGGATGGCGGATCGCGCCGTCGTATTTGGCACGGTCCTCGTCCAGGGTTTCCTGGTGTCCGTCCAGTCCGTTGACCGTCACCAAGGTTTCCATCCGCCGCCGTTCGGCCTCCGGCAGAGCCTGATACGCGGCGCGCATGTTTGCGACCGAGGTGCCGCCGCCGGCCGAGGGGATTTCCACCCCGTACAGGATCGTCGCGGCGGGCGGGCGTTCGCGGTTGGTGTGGTCGGTGTGCCAGGCCTCGGCGGGGCGCTGGCCGTTGCGGTGCCAGATCAGGCCGATATCGGGATGATCCGGCATGTTGTGCTGGGAGTAATGCTGGCGCATCGGCGGCCCGAATGCCGTCGCGGCCGCCATGTATTGATCGGGTGTCAGGTCCTGGTCCGGAAAGACCAGCGCCAGATGTTCGGCCAGGGCCTGGGTCAGCGCCTCGCGCGTCGCGGGTTCCAGGGGGCGGGACAGGTCCACCCCCTCCACCCGGGCGCCGAGGGAGGGATGCAGGGGCGTGATCGACAGGCTGGTCATGGATGGTTCCTCCTGTTCTGTTCAGCGGGTCTGGGGCGTTCCCGCGCCGCCACCCATCGCCGGCATGTCCATCTTCTGGAACCCCGCCGGCACGGTGAAGTAGTCGGCGGGCAGGGGGCCATAGGCGACCTTGGTGGCCTCCAGCCCCTCTCCGCCCTTGGTGCGATAGCGCAGCATCGCGCCATCGGCCGTGACGCAGGCCACCCCGTCGCCCAACGGAGAGGCGACGTCCCAGAGCACGCAGGACTCGCCCGCCACCGTGTCGGTGCCCTTGCGGGTGAAGGTTGCGTTGTCCTCGGGCATGCCGGCGGGGCCGATCGGGGACTGGCCCTTCGGATCGTCGGCGGCGCTGACCTCCATGAAGATCCGCATCCGCTCCAGCACCATGGTGCTCATCTGGCGCTTGCGGTCGATGATCGCGAAGCCGCCCATCTCGGTCATGTCGATCCGCATCAGGCCGCTGGCGGCCCCGTGGCTCATGTGCATCTGCGGCACGCCGTCGCGCCCCAGGACCTTGTAGGTGAGCGTGACATCGCGGGTCGGCGATACCAGCGGGCGGTCCTGCGCCCAGGCCAGGCCGGAGGCACCGGTCAGCAGGGCGGCAAGCAAGGGCAGCGAACGGCGCATCGGCGAGGGTCCTTCCGTCAGCGGCTGATCCCGGTGGTCCCGGCCGGCACCGCGTAGAAATTCATCGTCAGGGACACCGCCGTATAATAGCCCATCAGCACGATCACGTCCGTGATGCTGACATGGCCCAGGGTCGCCACCGCCCGGTCATACAGGCCGTTGGGGACAATCCGCCGCTCGGTCAACGCGAGCGCGACCTCATACACCGCCTGTTCCCGCGCATCGGGGAAGGAGGTCGGGCGGGCGGTGATGATCGCCTCCACCGCGTCGGCCGGCAGTCCGACCTCCTTGCCGCGCTTCTCATGCGCCCACACCGGATAGTCGGAGTTCAGGTGGGCAGTGATGACCAGGACCGCGATCTCCCGCTCCCGCTCCGACAGCGAATACGCGCCGGGCGTGAAGTGGCGGCCCAGCGGATCGGCGGCATGCACGAGGGCTGGGTTGTGGATCCAGACCTTGTACGGACCGGGCAGACGGCCGCGCGGCCCGTCCACGAGCGCCTTGTAGCCGGCAAGCTGGTCGGGCGTCATTTCGTCCAGGGACAGTTCGGCGTAGCGGCCAAAGGTCGGGGTATCGGACATGTCGGTTTCCTCCCTGGCCGCATTGGCGCGGCCTTCGGGGTGGGACTGTGTCACGGACCGGACGGCGGAGCCAGAAGGGCGGGACGTCGTCCCGGACCCCCATCGCTTCATGGCACTTGACCGCACGGCCCGTGATGCGTCATTTCCTCGCCTCCGCGTGGCCGCCGTCAGCATCGGCCCGCCCACGGTCTTGAGGATGTTACCATGGCCAAGAGCAACACTGTTCAGATCAAGCTCGTGTCGAGCGCCGACACCGGGTTCTTCTATGTCACCAAGAAGAACGCCCGCACGCAGACCGCGAAGATGGAACTGAAGAAGTACGACCCCGTCGCGCGCAAGCACGTCGTGTTCAAGGAATCGAAGATCAAGTAGCGGCGGCTGCCCGCGCGATCCTGACCCGGTTGCGGCCGCCGTTCTTCGCTTCATACAGCGCGAGGTCGGCGGCATGCAGCAGTTCAGCCGAGGTCGTGGGCGTTCCGTCCCAGCAGGCCACGCCCAGGCTGATGGTCAACGGCACGCGGCCGATGCCGGCGATGCTGAAGACCAGTGCCTCCGCGGCCTCCCGCAGGCGCTCCGCCGCCGCGAGCGCGTCGTCCGATCCGCTGCTCGGCATGACGATCACGAACTCCTCCCCGCCATAGCGGGCGACGGAGTCGAAGACGCGCGTGTTGGCCCGCAGGACTCCGGCCAGCAGCCGCAGTGCCTGGTCGCCCGCGGCATGGCCGAATCGGTCGTTGACCGACTTGAAGTGGTCGATATCGACCATGATGACCGCCAGTTCCCGCCCCTGGTTGCCGCTGGTCAGCCCATCGAGGTGCCGGCGCAGATAGCGCTGGTTGTACAACCCGGTGAGCGGATCGATCAGCGCCATTTCCAGCGCGGTGCCGAGGTCGGCGCGCAGCCGGTCCTGGTAAAGCTTGCGCCGGATCTGGTTGCGGGCGCGGACGCGCAGTTCGTTCTCATCGACCGGCATGGTCAGCCAGTCATTGGCCCCGAGCTCGAACCCGCGCAGGATCCGGTCGTGGTCGCGGGCCTCTCCGACCAGCAGCAGGGGTGTTTCATGGGTGCCGTCAGCGGCGCGCAGGGACGCCACGAGCTTCAGCGGGTCCTCGTCGGTCAGCGCGAGGCTGACGATGATGAGGTCATAGGCGGAGGACCGCGTGTGGCCGAGGGCCTCTTCCTCGGTCCGGACGGTTTCCGCGGTGATGTCCTCCCGCGCCAGGGCGCCGGCGATGATCCGGGCGCCGAGTTCCCAGTCATCGACGATCAGCGCATGGGTGCCGGCGACGACGGGCACCTGCGGGAGCTCCCCGCTCGACCCCAGCGCCCGCGCGGTTTCGCCCCGGGCGCGCCATTCGTCGAGCAGGCGCTTCAGGCGCACCAGGCTGCGGACGCGGGCCATCAGGGTGTCGTATTCGACGGGCTTGGTCAGGAAATCGTCGGCGCCGGCGTCCAGCCCGCGCAGCCGTTCGCCCGGATCGCCGAGGGCGGTCACCATGACGACGGGGATATGCATCGTGACCGGGTCCGACTTCAGGCGGCGGCAGCATTCATAGCCGTCCATGCCGGGCATCATGATATCGAGCAGGATCAGGTCGGGCTGCCACGAGACAGCCATCCGCAAAGCCTCGAACGCGTCGCGCGCGCTGGACACCTGAAAGTACTCGGCCGACAGCTTGGCTTCGAGAAGCCTCGTGTTGGCCGGGACATCGTCGACGATCAGGATGCGCGCGGTCATTCGGTCTCGATCACACCTAGCCTGCCGGATGATCTTAACCGAACCGGCTCGGCTGTGAAAGGCTGGGTACTGGCAAGGAGCATGCGCGAAAGGGCCCATCCCTTGTCTGAAACGGATATGCGGGATTGAGACGTCGCGGCGGCACCGACCGCT
>CANJSR010000335.1 GCA_947476855.1 Acetobacteraceae bacterium | reverse complement strand
TCAGGCGGCAACCGGTGCGCGCCGGATCATATCAGCGGCCTTCTCGGCGATCATGATGGTCGCGGCGTTGGTATTGCCGGACACCACGGCGGGCATGATGGAGGCGTCGACGACGCGCAAGCCCCCCATGCCATGGACCCGCAATTCGGTGTCCACCACGGCCATCGGATCGGCGCCCATCTTGCAGGTGCTGGTCGGGTGGAAGACGGTCCCGCCATATTGCCGAGCATAGGCCAGGTAGTCGTCGTCGTTGCGGACGTCGTCGCCGGGGATGTATTCCCCGGTGATGAAGTGCTGCATGTCCGGCGTGCCCAGGATGCGCCGTCCCAGCTTCAGCCCGTCCACGATCGTCCGCCGGTCCGTTTCGGTGGCGAGGTAGTTGGGATACATCGCCGGCGCGTCGTTCGGGTCGGCCGATTTCAGTTTCAGCTCCCCACGGCTTTCGGGGCGCAGTTGGTAGACGACCACAGAGAAGCCGGAGAATTTGTGCAGCCCCTCGGCCGGGCGGTCGGCGCTGAAGATGACCGTCGCGAACTGCACATCCGGCGTTGCCAGTTCCGGGCGGGTGCGGGCGAACAGGCCGGCCTGGGCGGCGGCGATGGTCAACGGGCCCTTGCGGCGGAACAGGTAGTCGAGGCCCGTCATCGCCATCTTGAACTTGCTCATCATGATGTCGTTGACGGTGATCGGGAACCGGCATTTCAGCACGATGCGGGACTGGAAATGGTCCTGCATGGACTGACCGACGCCAGCGAGGTCGTGGTTCACCGTGATACCGCGTTCGGTCAGGTGCGCGCCCGGGCCGATGCCCGACAGCATCAGCAATTGGGGGGAATTGAGGGCGCCGCCGCAGACGATCACCTCCCGCCTGGCGCGGACCGTGTGGGTGGCGCCGGCCTGGCGGTAGGTCACGCCGGTGGCGCGCTTGCCGTCCAGGGTGATGCGTTCGGACAGGGCCTCGGTCACCACGCGCAGGTTCGGTCGTTTCATGGCCGGGCGCAGATAGCCGACGGCGGTGGAACAGCGGCGGCCGTTGCGCGTGGTCAGGTGGTAGTAGCCCGCGCCTTCCTGCACCCGGCCATTGAAGTCGTTGGTGCGGGGAAAGCCAAGGTCCACACAGGACTTTACGAAGGCCTGGCTGATCGGGTCGTAGCGGTCGACCTCCGACACCGCGAGCGGGCCGCCCGTGCCGTGCAGGTCATCCCCGCCGCCGATCTTGTCCTCGGACTTGCGGAAGTACGGGAGGACGTCGTCGAAGGACCAGCCGGCATTGCCGAGTTGGCGCCAGTGATCGAAGTCCTCAGCCTGGCCGCGAATGTAGACCAGGCCGTTGATCGAGGACGACCCGCCCAGGACCTTGCCGCGCGGCCAGAAGAAGCGGCGGCCGTTCAGGTCCGGTTCGGTTTCGTAACACCAGTTGACCCGCTTGTCGTCGATGGTCTTGCCGTAGCCGAGGGGGATGTGGATCCAGGGATTGCTGTCCTTGGGGCCAGCTTCGAGCAGGACGACCTGGGTGCCCGGGTCCTCCGACAGGCGGGCGGCCATGACGCAGCCGGCCGATCCGGCGCCGACGATGACGTAGTCGGCCTCAATGGTTTCGGCCATGGCGGTTCCTTCCCCTGGTTTTCTGGTGGGGGAGGATGGCGTGGTGGTTGGTTGTGTCAATCGGGTTGGGATTGGTGACGTTGGACGGGCCAGTCGGGCGGTGGGGCGGTGGGGCGGGTGCGATGTTGGGCGTGGTCCACGGCGGCAGCACCAACTCATGGGCAGGCCTGACCCGCCCATCGCCAGGAACGCCCAGGTTGCCCGTCGCACACTCCCCAGCGACAGCGTGCTCTGCCATGGGCGGGTCAGGCCCGCCCATGACGAAGAAGGGCGGCGTGCGATGGTCCACCGCAATTCCGGGGTTTGCCGAACCCCCTGCCCGTCCCTATGAACCCAACCATGGACACCGCGCGCCCCACCAGCGATCCGCAACCCCATGGCGTGGTCATCGTGGGTGCCGGGTTCGCCGGCATCGGCATGGCGATCCGGCTGCGTCAGGCCGGCCTCGACGATTTCGTCCTGCTGGAACAGGCCACCGAGATCGGCGGCACCTGGCGCGACAACACCTATCCTGGCTGCGCCTGCGACATTCCGGCGGCGTTGTATTCGTTCTCCTTCGCGCCCTCGGGCGACTGGTCCCGGCGCTACCCGTCCCAGGCGGAAATCCAGCGGTACCTGCTGGATTGCGTCGATCGGTTTGGGGTCCGGCCGCATCTGCGGCTGGGCACGACGCTGGCAGAGGCGACCCATGACGACACCACCGGCCTGTGGCGCCTGCGGACCGAGGCGGGAGACAGCATCTCGGCCCGGGTCCTGGTGCTGGCGCCGGGCACGCTGCACCACCCGGCCTTTCCGGATATCCCCGGCCTGGAGCGGTTCGCCGGGCCGGCGTTCCACTCCGCGCGGTGGGACCATGGGGTGGACATCGCGGGCAAGCGCGTGGCGGTGATCGGCACCGGGGCCAGCGCGATCCAGCTTGTCCCCGAACTGGCGAAGCAGGCCGCCCATCTGACGTTGTTCCAGCGCACCCCCGCCTGGGTCCTGCCCAAGCATGACCCCGTCGCCGGGCCGGTCCGGCGGGCCATGATGCGCGCCATCCCCCTGCTGCGGCGGATCGAGCGCGCCTGGGTCTACTGGTCGCACGAATCCCGCGCAGTCGGCTTCATCCTGGCTCCGCGCTTGATGGAAGCGGTGGAACGCCGAGCACGGACGTATGCGAAGAGGCAGTTGAACGATCCGGTGCTGCGGGAGCGGCTGACGCCAGACTACCGGATCGGCTGCAAGCGCGTGCTGCTGTCGAACGACTTCCTGCCCGCGCTGGAGCGCCCGAACGTGACCGTCATCGACACGCCCATCGCGCGGGTCGAGCCCGGTGGTCTGGTGACCGCCGACGGTGTGACTCATCCGGCCGATGTCCTGGTCTTCGCGACCGGGTTCAAGGCGACCGAGCCGTTGGGCTCACTGCGGGTGATCGGACGCGACGGGGCTTCGTTGGCGGAAGCCTGGCACGAGGGCCTGCCCGCTTGGCTGGGCCTGGCCGCGCCTGGCTTTCCCAACCTGTTCCTGCTGGGAGGACCGAACACCGGCCTCGGCCACAACTCGATCGTCTTCATGCTGGAGGCGCAGATCGAGCACGCGTTGCGGACCCTGCAACGGATGCGCCGGCAGGGGATCGGATCAGTCGAAATCCGGCGGGACGTCGCCTCTCGGTTCGCAACCTGGCTGGACGCGCGGATGCAAAGGACCGTGTGGCTGTCGGGGTGCCGGAGCTGGTACCTCGACGCCGCCGGCCGGAACACGACGCTCTGGCCGGGGTTCAGCATCGGCTTCTGGTTCCGCCACCGGTTTGCCCGCGATGCTTCTTGGCGGGAGGGGGAGTGATATCGGGCGAACTCGGCGATGACCCTCGCGGTCTCCTCCGCGTCATGGCGGCCGCAGGTCCGACACCCACGGCTTTCCCCTGTTCTAAACGGAAAAGGCGTGGGTGTCGGCCCTGCGGCCGCCATGACGTGTTGCCGTACAGGAGCCCTTCGGCCGCCATGACGTGGTGCTGTCCGGTGTCACACCACCCGGTGAAGCAAGGCCTCCCCTGCCCCGACCCGCCGGCAGTTCTCGGCTGCGATGGTGAAGCTGCGGTCGAAAGTGCCGGTCGTGACCCAGGCGACATGCGGGGTGACGAGGACGTTGGGCAGTTGGAACAACGGATCGGCGGGATCGGCCGGCTCGGTCGCGAAGACATCCAGGCCGGCGGCGCCCAGATGGCCGCCGCGCAGAGCCTCGGTCAGGGCTGTCTGGTCCACCAGCCCGCCGCGCGCGGTGTTGATCAGCACGGAACCCCGCTTCATCCGAGCCAGGGCGGCGGCGTCGATCATCCGGTCGGTCTCGGGCGTCAGGGGGACGTGCAGGCTGACGATGTCTGCCTCGGCCAGCAGGGCGTCCAGGGATCGATACGCCCCGATGGCGTCGGGCCTCTCCTGGCGGGCGGTGTAGATGACCCGGCACCCCAACGCGGCCAGCACGGGCGCGAGCAGCCGGGGGATGGACCCATACCCGATCAGCCCCACCGTCTTGCCGCCCAGTTCCCCGATCCCGTCCTGCAGCACCGGATCGGACCAGACACCCGCCCGCAGGCCGGCATCAAACCGAGCCACCCGCCTCACCGCCCCCAACATCAACCCCACCGTCAACTCAGCAACCGCTCGGCTGTTCGTACCGGGCAGGTTGCAGACGGGAATCCCCCGCGCCCTGGCGGCATCGAGGTCGATCGTGTTCACCCCCACCCCGATCTTCTGGATCAGGCGCAGCCGGGGGGCAGCCGCGATCATGGCGGCGGTGCAAGGTTTGAGGACGTGCCACAGGACATCGGCGTCTGGCAGCAGACGGAACAGGCGATCGTCGTCATCCTCGGCGCAAACGGCGATTTCCAACCCCGGAACCGCGGCCAGGCGCGCCGCGAGGTCGGGGCCGGCGGCATAGTGGAAGACGACCTTCATGCGCGGGACCGACCCAGCACCGCGCCCCCGGCGAAGCGGGCCTTGCCACCCAAAGCTTCCTCGACGCGCAGGGTCTCGTTCCACTTGGCCATGCGCTCACTGCGGGTGAAGCTGCCGACCTTGAGCTGCCCCGCGCCCCAGCCAACCGCGAGATGAACGATCGTCGTGTCCTCGGTTTCCCCCGACCGGGCCGAGACGATGGCCGCGTAGCCGCATGCCTTGGCCGCGTCCCAGGCCGCGATCGTCTCGGTCAACGTGCCTCGCTGGTTGGGCTTGAGCAGGACGGTGTTGGCGGCACCCTTCGACGCGGCCTCCCGCACCCGGGCAGCGTCGGAGACGAGGAAATCATCGCCCACGATCTGCACCTTGTGCCCGACCTGGCGGGTGAATTCGGCGAAGCCCTCCGCGTCGTCCTCGGCCAGGGGGTCCTCGATGGACAGGATCGGATAGCGGCTGATCCAGCCGGTCAGCAGCTTGATCATGCCCGCGCTGTCGAGTTCCCGGTCCTCCAGCGCCAGTTTGTAGCGGCCGTTGCGGCCGAACTCGGAGGACGCGATGTCGAGGGCGATCCCGACCTGTTCGCCCGGGCGGAACCCGGCCCGTTCGATGGCGCGGACGAGCACATCCAGCGCCTGTTCGTTGCGGTCGAACATGGGCCACCAGCCGCCCTCATCGGCAACCCCCGCCAGGGTGCCGGCTTCCTTCATCAGGGCACCGGCGGCGCGATAGACCTCGGCCGTCCAGTCCAGCGCCTGGGCGAAATTCTCGGCCGCGGGGCACATGATCATGAAGTCCTGGATGTCGACCCGCCGCCCCGCATGGGCGCCCCCGCCGAAGATCTGGATTTGCGGCAGCGGGATCAGGTCGGCGTCCGGCCCGCCGAGATAGCGATACAGCGGCTGGCCCATCGCGGCGGCGGCGGCATGGGCGGTGGCCATCGACACCGCCAGGACAGCGTTGGCGCCGAGGCGGGACTTGTTGGGCGTGCCGTCGAGGTCGATCAGTTCGTGATCCACCTTGGCCTGGTTGGTTGCCTCCAGCCCGATGACCGCCGTCGCGATCTCGGTGTTCACATGGTGGACGGCGCGGGTCAC
>CANJSR010000334.1 GCA_947476855.1 Acetobacteraceae bacterium | reverse complement strand
GGCAACGCCATCGACGCCGGATGCGCCGCCGGCATCGCGCTCGGCGTTCTGCAACCGGACCTCGTGAACGTCGCGGGGGTGGCGCCCATCCTCATCCGCCTCGCCGATGGCAGCGTCGAAAGCATCGCCGGCCTCGGCTGGTGGCCCAAGTCCCTGCCCGCCGACCTGTTCATGCGCGAACACGGGGGCAAAATCCCCGACGGCGTGCTGCGAACCGTCGTCCCCTCCGCCCCCGACGCCTGGATCACCGCGCTCCGCCGCCACGGCACCATGCGCTTCGCCGATGTCGCCGCCGCCGCCATTCGTTTCGCGGCCGAGGGCTACAGCGTCTATCCCCTGCTGGAGACCTCGATCAAATCCCACGCCCACGAATACGCGCGCTGGGAAGGCAACACGGCGATCTTCATGCCCCGGGGCAAGCCACTGGCAACCGGCGAGATGCTGGTCCAGACGGCCCTGTCACGCACCCTGCAATACATGGCCGACCAGGACCTGGCCGCCGGCCCCGACCGCATGGCCGGCCTGCAAGCCGCCCACGACGCCTTCTACAAGGGCGACATCGCGCGGGAGATCATCCGTTTCCAGCAGGAAAACGGCGGCTATCTCTCGATGTCCGACCTCGCGGAATACCACTCCCCCATCGAACCCGTCGTCCGCCGCAACTGGCGCGGCCACGAACTGATCACCTGCGGCCCCTGGTGCCAGGGCCCCGCTTTGCAACAGGCGCTCGCTTTGGTCGAGCAGGTCGGCATTGAGGGCCTCGCCCACAACTCCGCCGACTACATCCACCGCCTGACCGAGTGCATCAACCTGGCCCTCGCGGACCGGGAGCATTTCTTCGGCGATCCAAACTTCGTGGACGTGCCGATCAACCATCTGCTCGACCCCGCCACCATCAAACGCCGAGCAGCCGCGGTGCGCGATGACCGCGCGTTTGGTGAAATGCCCGCCCCGCTGGATATCCCGAACCGGTCCTACCAGGCGTCGGAACTGGAATTGCCGCGGGTGGAGGCCGATACCTCCTACGCCTGCGTCGTCGACCGCTGGGGCAACGCCTTCAGCGTCACCCCCTCCGACGGCTGCGGCAATGTCCCGATCATCCCCTCCCTCGGGATCGCCCCATCCGGCCGAGGCTCCCAGTCCCGCCCCGATCCGAGGCACCCGGCCGGCGTCGCCCCCGGCAAGCGCCCGCGCCTGACGCCCAACCCCGCGATCCTGGTCACCGAGGACGGCGGCGTCATGCCCTTCGGCACCCCGGGCGGGGATGTGCAGATCCAGGCCATGCTCCAGGTCATGCTCAACGTCATGCATTTCGGCATGGACCCGCAGACCGCGATCGAGGCGCCGCGCTTCGCCTCCTACTCCTTCCCGTCGTCCTTCGCGCCGTTCGAATACTTCCCCGGAAGGCTGGCGATGGAGGGGCGGATCGACAAATCCGTGCGCGACGACCTGGCCGCGCGCGGGCATGAAATCCATACATGGCCGGAATGGACCTGGCTCGCCGGCAGTGTGGAGGCGATCCTGTCCGATCCGAAAACCGGCCTGAAGGGTGGCGGCGCCGATCCTCGCCGCCCGGCCTATGCGATCGCCATCTAACGCATGATGGCGTCGACCAGGGCCACAAGCTCCGCCTGCCGCCGGCATCCGGTCTTGCGCCGGATGCTGGCCATCTGAGAGCGGACCGTCTCCACCGACACGCCACGCCGGCGGGCATGATCCGCGAGCGTGGTCCCGCCGGCGAGAGCGGCGGCCAGCGACGCCTCGGCCTGGGACAGCCCAAGAGCCTGCCGCAACCGGGCCGACGCCGCGGCAGTCCTGGCCTCGGTGTCCGTGACGATCAGGACCACGCCCTCCACCCCCGCGAAGGGGCCGTCGCGGCCGGGCGGCAAAGGCAGGACCTGGATCAGCCAAGGGGCAAGGCCGGAGGGGCGGGATACGAGGAAGCCGGTCGTTTCCGGCAGCACCCGCATCCGGCCACCGACCACAGCGAGGCTTTGGCGGATCGCCCCGTCCACGTCTCGCTGGGCCGCCGGGTCGCACAGCCGCGGCCCCTCGGCGCCGAGGGCCAAACCATCCCGCATGGCCAGGAACCGGGCCAGGGTCGCATTGACGAAATGCAGCCGCCGCCTGGCGTCCAGCACCGCGACTCCGTGGTTCAGTCTGTCCATACCGGTTGCCGTGGACATAGCCTGCGCGTCGGCCAGCCGCAGTTCCGCCAGCAAAGCCCGCTTGAGATGCGGGTAGAGCCGGGTCATCAGCGCTTCCTCCCGCGGGCCGAACGGGTCCCGGCCCAACGGCCGCTGGATGGCGACGATGCCGGTGACCTCCGCCCCCACCTCGAACCGCGCCGCCAAACTATGGAACGCGGGCGCTCGCCTGACCGCGAATTCGTTCCAGAACGGGGAACGTTCCAGCGCCTCGGCCGGCAGCACGCGGCCGAAGTTGATCACGCCGGCGGGCTGGGCGGCCCCCGCCTCCATGCGCGGATCGAGCGGCATCCAATGCGTCGCGTAGTCCGTCAAGGCCGCCGGGTCGAAGCCGACCTGGGAGAAGCGGCCAACCGGGATCGCCTCATCGGCCTTGAAGAACACGCGGGTGGCAAAGGAGGTTTCCCCACCCAGCGCCTCGGCCAGGCCGCCGAGCGCCTGTTCAAGCGGGGCGCCGTCGAGAACATCGGCGTAAAGACGCATGGCCAGACGTTCGGGGATGTCCAACCCGTCATCCACGGTCATGGCGCGGGCCTTGGGAAAATGCACGTCGTCACCCAAGCGGGTGATTCCCCTGGGCGGCGGGGTGTGGCGTTATTGTCCTGGCCGGATGGCCCCGTGATGCACAATCGAAACGGCTGCATGGCGCGTGATCCGTGGTGGGACAATGGATAATTCCATCGTCCGTTTCGGAAAACTGTCCTGAATATCTCGATCTTTCCATGGGTCATGGCCCGTCAAATCAATTTTGACGGCGTTTTTGACAGTTGCTTAGCGCGGTCGCGTGACGTTTTGACGACGCCTTGTCTGCGAGTTCATTGCAGTTGAAACGGACTGCCCCACGCGGGGGGATGGCCCTCGCCGAATCACCAGGGGCAACGGTGATGACCTACGCGGCCCACCCGCGTTGCGTGACCACCCCAGCCGAATGTGCGATCCTGGCCGCGCGCGCCATGTGGGGAGGAAAACGTCAATGACACAGGATTTCGTGGGGCAACGCCTCGGCCAATTCGTTGCGTCGTCCCGTCTGGAGGACCTGCCCGATGCCCTGCGTCATGAAGGCCGGCGGTCGCTGCTGAACTTCCTCGGCTGCGCGCTGGGGGTTGCCGCCACGCCGCCGATCGACATGGCCATGCGCGTCCTGCTGCCGCTGACGGGTGGCGACCGTGTGACGGTACTCGGGCGAGCCGAACGACTGGATGTCCTGGGCGCCGCCTTCATCAACGCCGTCAGCGGCAATCTGCTGGATTACGACGACACCCATCTGCAAACTGTGATCCATCCGACCGCCCCGGTGGCACCTGCCGCGTTGGCGCTGGCGGAACAGCGCGGCCTGTCGGGCGCCGCCGTCCTGCACGCCTTCATCCTGGGCGCGGAGGTCGAATGCCGCATCGGCAACGCCGTGTCCCCGGGTCATTACGCGCGCGGCTGGCACATCACATCGACCTGCGGCGTGTTCGGATCGGCTGCGGCGGCCGCAAAGCTGCTGGGTCTCGATGCCAATCAGACCTGGCACGCGCTGGGCATCGCCGCGAGCCAATCCGCCGGCAGCGTGGAAAACCTGCCGAGCGCGGCAAAGAACGTGAGCGTGGGCAATGCGGCGCGGAATGGGGTGTTTGCCGCGCTGCTCGCCCAGCAGGGCTACACGGCTGCGCCCGCGGCGATCGAAGGCCCGCTCGGCTGGGCGCGCGGCATGGGCGACATGCCGGTGATCGCCGAGATGACCGATGGACTGGGCGAACGATGGGAAGTCGCCCGCAACACCTACAAGCCCTACCCCTGCGGCATCGTCATGCACTCGGTCATCGACGCCTGTCTGGAGTTGCGAAAGACACACGCCCTGACACCCGAGCGGATCGCGGCGATCACCATTTCGGGCGATCAGTTGCTGCTGGACCGAGGCGATCGGATCGTGCGGAACGAACGCGACGCCCGCGTCAGCATCCACCATTGCGCTGCCGTGTCATTCCTTTTTGGCGCGGCCGGTCTGCATGAATTTTCCGATGAAATAACGCACGACCCGGGCGTCGTGGCGCTCCGCGCCCGCGTTACCGCGGCACTCGACCCCAACAGCCCGCGCGGCGCCGCGACGGCCATCGTCCGCACCACGGATGGCCAGACCTTTGAAACGACCATGCATCATCCCAAGGGCAGCGAGCAGAACCCGCTGACGGACCGGGAGATCGAGGACAAGCTGCGCGATTCGTGTCGGCACGGCGGGTTCACCGGTGCAATCGATACGATCATCGGACGGACATGGGAGATCGACCGCCTGCCCTCCATCACCCCACTGGCCCGCGCGCTTGCACGCGATTGATACCGGCCGGTAGGATCATCGGGAGGGAACAGGCCGGTCATCAAGACGGGCCGCCAAGAGAAATGGAACCGCCCATGACCGCTCTCCCGATTTCCGCCGACTCGCATATCACCGAGCCGCCGGACTGCTACCGCGCCCATATCGACCCGAAG
This sequence comes from Acetobacteraceae bacterium, assembly GCA_947476855.1. The sequence continues at coordinate 995 of CANJSR010000334.1, read as the reverse complement.
TTCCGCGACCGCGCGCCGTCGATCGTGCGCGATGACCGGCTGGGCGATATCTATGTGATCGAGGGGATGAAGCAGACCATTCCCCTCAGCCTGATCTCGGCGGCCGGCATCGATCCCACCCTGCTGCGCAAGGACGGCGCCAGGTTCGAGGATCTGCATCGCGGCGGCTGGGACCCCAAGGCGCGGATGGGCGACCAGGATCGCGACGGCGTGGGCGCGGAAGTCATCTACCCGAGCGTCGGCATGGTCCTGTGTAACCACAAGGACCTCGACTACAAGCATGCCTGCCTGGAGGCGTATAACCGCTGGCTGGAGGGCTATGTCTCCCAGTCGCCCGACCGGTTGATCGGGCTGGGGCAGACCGCGATCCGCACCATCAAGGACGGCATCGCAGACTTGGAACGCATCAAGGCGATGGGGTTCCGGGGCGTGATGATGCCGGGCAACCCCGGCGAATCGGACTATGACGACCCGGCCTATGACCCGTTCTGGGAAGCGGCGGTGGCGCTGAACCTGCCTCTGTCGTTCCACATCCTGACCTCCAGCTCCGATGCGGCGAACCGGCCGCGTGGGCCCAAGGTCAGCAGCTTCCTGACGATCATCCGCGGCTGCCAGGACATCATCGCGATGATGATCATGAGCGGCGTATTCATGCGCCACCCCAAGCTGAAGGTCGCCTGCGTGGAGGCCGATGCCGGCTGGGGTCCGCATTTCATGTATCGGATGGACCATGCCTACAAGCGGCACCGCCACTGGCTGAAGGGCCAGGAGTTGGAGATGCTACCGTCGGATTACTTCAAGGAGAACATCCGCCTGACATTCCAGGACGACCACGTGGCGTTCCAGTTGGCGCACATGATGGCGCCGCACCAGTTGATGTGGGCGAATGACTTCCCCCACAGCGATTCGACCTGGCCGTGGAGCCAGGATGTGCTGACGGAACAGACGGCCGGGATGGACCCGGCGCTGCGGCAGAGGATCGTGCGGGATAACTG
>CANJSR010000333.1 GCA_947476855.1 Acetobacteraceae bacterium | reverse complement strand
GCCGAACATGATGATGACGCCGAACATGTACCACTGGACCTCGAGCCAGGCGTTCGAGCTGTAGTCATAGGCGTAGCGCACCATGGCGTTGCCGCCGCTGACGATGCAGGCGAGCAGGACGAGCCAGTCGCAGATCGCGCCGATCTTCTGGTTCAGCAGGTCGATGGCCGTGCTGAGGGATAGGAGGGGTTTCATCAAGGATCCCGATGCATCGGTGCCCAAGGCAATGCTCAGGCTCCGCGCGGCTTCTAGTCCGCTGGCTGAATGGGCGCAATGCCACCGCTCCCAACGGGTGGATCGTTTGACTCATTCCTTGCACAATGGCACTATTTAATACCGACTACTAGGAGGGCATGATGACTGTCGCTGACAAAATTTCGACCCCTGAGTCCGAGAAATCCATGCGAATACCGGTTTTTGTTTCCTGCCCCAGCAAGAGAAACATAAGCGAGGAGCAAGAAAATATCCGTGCAGGGATCATAAAAATACTCAATCAAGTCGAACTCGAGCAGAGAGCTCTAGGACGCTCCGACTACCCAGATGGTTTGCCACTGCGAGAGGTCTTGGTGATTGGTCGCCACTGCGCTGGCGGCATCATACTTGGTTTCGAGACCATGCGCGTGTGCACGGGCATCCGGCGCTCAAGCGGAAAAGCCTTCGACGAGCCAGAGATGATCCCAACGCCCTGGAACCACCTGGAGGCAGGAATTCTTTACGGCCTCGGGCTGCCGTTGTTGGTATTCCGTGAGACAGTCAAGGATGTAAAAGGGCATAATCGAAACTGGGTCAAAGGTGGTATATTTGACGAAGGCGTGTCCGACGTGTTCGTCAGAGACATGCCGACCGAGGCGGAAGCCAAGGTAGATCATCCCGAACTGAAACACGTCTTCTTGAAGTGGCACGCCCGCGTCGCCGCACGATACTACGGCACATCGGCACCGCTCTGATGCCGCATCAGCAACTTCCAGGTTCGTCCGCCCCCCCCCGTCCCAAATTGGCGATCAGGATCGGGGTGACAGGCTCCCGCGTTCTGCCAGACGGACGCGCGCAAGCGCTGCATACGGACGTTCTGCGTATACTTGGTTTCATTCGAACGCAGATTGAGCTGATTGCCAACGACCAAGATACACGAGGTCTCTACGATACCGGCACTCCACCTTGCCTCACGCTCAGTTCTGCGTTGGCCGAAGGTGCGGATCGGCTGGTCGCGCGCGCGGGCCTTGAGGCTGGGTTCACGTTGCGGGCGATCCTGCCTTTCGACCGAGAGGAGTATTTGCACGACTGTGTCGGTCAAGACAGCCAGGATGACCTGAACAGTCTGCTGGGAGAAGCGGGCGGAGGCATCGTCGAATTGGACGGGGGTCGAGAGCAGTATCAGATCGACTCTTATGAAGCCGCGGGTCATTTGGTTGTGCGTACTTCTGATCTGATGATTGCAATCTGGGACCATTCCGACGGGAGGCGCGGAGGCACCGAGTGGGTGATGCGATACGCCCAGCTTCAGGGCGTTCCTGTCTGGTGGATTCATACGGACGGCACCCAACCCGCAAGCCTGATATATGGCCGCACCCGATTGTCGGTGAGCAAGGCGCACAATGGCGAAGAGGCTGTGCTGGCCGAATATCTCCGCCGCCTCCTTGTGCCGCCGCGTCCGGGCCTCGAGCATCCGTCCGCCATCCTCGAATCCCTGGGACGCCTTTCACATTCCCTGGCACCAGAACCTGCACGGCTTTACCTTGCCTCCAAACATCTGCCCGAACGGGCCTACTGGCGTGCCTATTCATGGTGGCTTGGGGCCAGCAATTCGAATTCACCCTCAATTGACGCCCGTACAGACTATTGGACCGAACCAATGCAACCGGCGGACCGGCGAGCCACCGACTATGGCCAGCGCATACGATCAGGGTACCTATGGGTTTCGGCTTTGACCCTCATCTCGGTGGTTCTCGCGGCGCTCACCCCTTTCCTGCATCATCACTTCGCGCTTGAAGTCGTCTTGACGATCCTGGAGATTGGCGCGCTAGGCGTGATCTGCGCCTTGCTATTTGGTCGGCACTGGCACGATTGGCGCCGCCGCTGGCAAGATTGTCGCCGGCTTGCCGAAGCGCTCCGGTCGCGCCGGCTGCTGACGCCTTTCGCGGACGAATCTCCGGGGTGGTCACGCAATGTCGTTTATGGACTGATTCGACAATCATCGGGAATCCCGCAATCGCCCGAGCAGGCAATCAATCGGTCCATGTGGGTGGACTGGTTGATATCTGCCTACGTGCGTGCTGCCCCGCCGATATCGGTGCGCTTCAGTGCCGGGACAACCAATGAAGCTCGAAATTCGGCGATTGCATTTCTGTGCAACCAGAAAATCTATCACAAAGACAGCGCGGACCGTGCCCATCGAGCCGACGCCGTGATTCGCTGGATGGACGAGCTCCTGCTTCCAGGAATCATCGCGCTGATCATTATTAAGCTTTGCCTAGTCTGGTCGACGCCTGGTCATTCGGGAATCGGTTTCCTGGCATTCCTCGCGACCATCCTTCCTGTGTTTGCGTTAAATGTCGTCAGCGTCCGCGCGGCGTGGCACTTACACCTCAATGCTGCCCGTTCCGCCGCGATGGCAGACGCCATGGAGGACGCGGTCGCACGGCTGAAGGCCGTCGATGCATCACTTCCACTGGCGTCGCAGGACCTATCGACAATCGCCATGGATGTCGCGACCGCGATGGCGCGTGACACCGACGCCCGCTTTGAATTGGCGGAGTCAGACTGACCCCGGCTAGGACTCCGCCGCCGAAGCGGCCAGCAACTGCTCGATCGGGTCCCACACATACGCCGTCTGCACCAGATCCCGCCCGGCCATCCGGATCGTCGCCTCCAGCGCCGGGCGCCCGCCAAGGCGCTGGTAGAACCAACGGCTCGGGTTATCGCGCAGCACCCACAGGAACGCCGACTGGCAGCCGAGTTCCACCAGATGCTCCCCCGCGGCGCGCAGCAACTGGCGGCCGATGCCTCGTTCCCGCCAGTCATCCAGAACGTACAGGGTCTCGACTTCCCCATCACCGAGGACGCGGCCGCTGATCTCCCGCGTGCGGGCCAGTCCCGCCGTCGCGAACCCCACAATCCTCGTGCCACCCCCGCCCGCTCGGCCGCCCGGAACGTCGTCGCCCGAGGCCGTGGCGACCAGCACACCCGTCCCGCCGCGGATCGCCGCGTCGTAATGCGCCGCCTGCCGGGACACCGACATCCGCGCCAGGAACCCGTCGGGCAGGATGCCGGGATAGGTACTCCGCCACGCCGCGACATGCACCGCGCCGATCGCGATCGCGTCGGCGGGCCTGGCCTTACGCACGGCAATCACGCAACGCGTTCCATTACGGCGGTGAAGAACCCGTCCGTCCCGTGGCGCGCCGGGGTCAGCGACAGCATCTCCCCCGGGCAGGGCGGCGGGGTTTCCAGCGGCCAGGCACGCGCCAGCGGCACCAGCGTGAACTCAGGATGGCGGGCGAGAAAGGCAGACACCTGGGCCTCGTTCTCTTCCAACAGAAGGGAGCAGGTAGCGTAGACCAAACGACCGCCCTTGCGAACCAGGGCCTGCGCGGTGTCCAGGATGGCGGCCTGCTTCACCTGCAATTCGGACAGGTCGATCGCCCGCAGGCGCAGCCGAGCGTCGGGGTTGCGCCGCCAGGTGCCGGTGCCGGTGCAGGGGGCGTCGACCAGCACGCGGTCGAAGGTGCCGGCCCGCCGCTTGGCCCATTTGTCCCCGGCCTCGATCAGATGGCGTTCCACGTTGTGGGCACCAGCGCGCCGCAGCCGCCGGACCGCGCCATCCAGCCGCGTGGCGGAGACATCGCAGGCCACGATCTGGCCGCGGTTCTGCATCGCCATGGCCATCGCCAGCGTCTTGCCCCCTGCCCCGGCGCACCAGTCGGCGACGCGCAGGCCGGGGCGGGCATCAGCCACCAGGGCGATCAACTGGCTGCCCTCGTCCTGGATTTCCACCAACCCGGTCTGGAAGGCGGGGCCGGAGGTGATCGGCCGGCGGCCGTCGATCCGCAGCCCCCAGGGGGAGATCGGGGTTTCGCGGGATTCCCACCCCTCGGCCGCCAGCGCGGCGCGGGCCTCGGCACGGGTGTTCTTCAACAGGTTGACCCGCAGGTCGAGCGGGGCATTGGTCCCCATCGCCGCCATTTCCCGGTCCAGGTCGGCGCCGAAGCGTGCCTGGAGGTGCGGCAGCAGCCAGTCGGGGATTTCCAAACGCACCGCGTCGGGCATGTTGGGATGCGCGTCGGTGTGGCCCTCGATCTTCGAGAGCGTCTCCCGTTCGGTGTGATCCAGTGGCGACGGGGCGAAACGGCCGCCGGAAAACGCCTGATCGACACCGCTGACGGACCACCCCTCCAGCAGCAGCGACGCGGCCACGGCCATGCGCGCGTCGGGCGCGTCCTGGCGCAGCCACCAGGCGACGCGGCGGCGCATCCGCATCACCGACCAGGCGCGATCGGACACAGCGCGCCGGTCCCCCGAGCCGATGAAACGGCGGGCGCGGAAGAAGTCATTCGCGACGGCGTCGGCCGGGCGATTGGGCTGGGTGTCGATCTGGGCCAGAAGCTCGATCGAGGCGGCGATGCGGGCGGCGGGTGTCATGGGATCAGGGTGTGCGGGCGAATGGGGCGGCAAGCAAGTTCGGCAGATCGGACAAGTCGGCGATTTCGGTCACATGCGCTCCCAGTTCATATTCACGCGGCGCGCCGGCCCGGTTCAGCCAGAAGACGCGGAAGCCAAAGGCATGGGCGCCGAACGCGTCCCAGGGATTGGATGACACGAAGGCCATCTGGCTGCCGGCCAGGCCGAAATGCGCGCCGGCCAGGCGGTAGACACGAGGATCAGGCTTGAACACGCCGGCGGCCTCGACACTCAGTACGGCGTCGAGCGTATGGTCGATACCAGCATGGGTCACGGCGTCGCGCAGCATCCCCGGCTCGCCGTTCGACAGGATCGCGCGCGACAGGCCGGCGTCGCGCAACTGGCGCAGGACGACCCCGACCTCCGGATAGGCATCCAGATGGCGATAGGCCAGCAGCACATCGGCCAGCAGCGCCGGGTCGGTGATGCCATGGCGGGTGGCGGTCCAGGCCAGCGCCTCCTGCGTCAGGCGCCAGAAGTCCCGGTGGTGGCTGGGGCCGGCGAGGCTGCGGACCCAACTGTATTCCAACTGCTTGGCGCGCCAGTCAGCGCTGATGCGCTGCCAGTCCGGACCCAGGCGGTCGGCGTGGCGGGCCATGGCCGCATGGATATCCAGCAACGTGCCATAGGCGTCGAACACCACCGCCCGGATGCGGTTCAACCGTCAGTCCTGGCGATAGTTCGGCGCCTCCCGGTCGATCGCGACGTCGTGGACGTGGCTCTCGCGCAGGCCCGCACCGGTGATGCGGCGGAACTTCGCGGTCTGCTGCAGGGTCGGGATGTCGGCCGCGCCGGTATAGCCCATGCCGGCCTTCAGGCCGCCGACGAGCTGGTGGATCACGTTGCCGGCGGGGCCCTTGTAGGCGACGCGGCCCTCGATCCCTTCCGGAACCAGCTTCAGGTGGTCCTTGATGTCCTGCTGGAAGTAGCGGTCGGCCGACCCGCGGGCCATGGCGCTCAGGCTGCCCATGCCGCGATAGGATTTGTAGGACCGGCCCTGGTACAGGAACACCTCTC
>CANJSR010000332.1 GCA_947476855.1 Acetobacteraceae bacterium | reverse complement strand
TCGGGCCACTACACCATGGCGAACTACGTCTACGACCTGGCGCAGGTGATCCATCAGCAGAAGCTGGCCCCGGTCAACATCATCGCCCATTCCCTGGGCGGCAACGTCGCCGTCCGCTACGCCGGCATCTACCCGGAGAACGTCGCCCGCCTGATCGCGATCGAGGGCCTGGGGCCGGGCCCGCGGCAGGGCGCGCAATCCGACAAGACCCCGATCGCCGAACGCATGCGGACCTGGATCGACGAAACCCGCGTCAACGCCGGCCGTCGCCCGCGCCGCTACCCGACGCTCGCCGATGCCTGCGCCCGCATGCAGGAGGAGAACGCCCACCTCTCGGCCGAACAGGTCCGTCATCTGACCGAGCACGGCGTCAACCAGAACGAGGATGGGACCTATGGCTGGAAGTTCGACCCCTATGTCCGGCTCTGGCCGCCCTATGACATGACGCGGGAGGCGATCGCCGAACTCTGGTCCAACATCACCTGTCCCACCCTGCTGGTCTATGGCAAGGAAAGCTGGGCGCGCGATCCGGCCGAGGACGGGCGCCTGTCATACTTCAGGAACGCCCAGGTGCTGGGCGTCGAAAAGGCCGGCCACTGGGTCCATCACGACCAGTTGCCGCTGTTCATCGACAAGGTGGGCCAGTTCCTCCAAGGGGACTGATCCCGCCTGGGCGGGTCTCATGCATGGTGCTATGAGACATAATTGGAAACATCACGGGTCGCCGCGGAATTGTCTGGGACCAGGGTACGGGAATGAGGCTTAGCAGGCTCTGGGATAACCAATCGCTCGGCATTCAGCCGATCGAGGCCGGTCAGGCCGCGTCGATGGCCGAGTTTGAGAGCCGCGGCCGCCGCCATGCCACGCGGCTGAGCCGGAAGATCGCCGCCGTCGGCATCGCGCTGGTCGTCGGCCTGTGGGCGGTCATCATCTTCGCGACCCATATCGAGGGGCAGACGGCGGTCGAGCGCGCCCGTTCGCAGGGGCACAACCTGTCCGCCGCCTTCGCCTCCGAGTCGACGCGGATGATGGATGCGATCTCCTCGGCCATGGAACTGATCGCCGGTCGTATCCGGGAGGAGTGGGAGCACGGTCAGGGCACGCTGGATGCCGCCCGGCTTACCGCCGATATCGCCGCCGTCGCCCGCCCCGTCGTCCGGGCCGGCCTGATCGGGCCCGATGGCAGAATGATCTTCAGCAGCATGCCGCCCGCGGTCGCGGAACTGGACTTCACCGGCAGGGCGGAGTTCGAGGCGCATCGCGATCCCGGCTCCCCGCCCTTGTTCATCGGCCATCCGATCATGGAGACGCAGGGCCAGCCAATGACCCTGCCGGTGACGCGACGGGTGGTGGCGGCGGACGGGAAGTTCCTGGGCGTGCTGATGTTCTCCCTCTCGCCCGGCCATGTGACGCGGCTGCACCAGGCGGTGGACCTCGGCCGGCGCGGCACCCTGGCGATCATCTGTCCGGATGGCGTCATCCGCGCGCGCTTCAGCGCCGATCGCCCGGACGGGCTGATGGGGGTTGGCACCTCGGTCATGGACGGGCCGTTCAACCCCAACCTGCCGCCGGGAGGCGTCTACTCGTATATACGGGCCGGCGCCGTCGACAACGTGGTCCGCCTGTTCACGCTGCGGCGGCTGACCGACTACGACCTGTTCGTCAGCGTCGGCATCGACCTGGACGACATCCTGGCCGGCGCGCGCAACCAGAAGCTCTTGAGCATCGCCGTCGGCGGCGCCGTCACGCTGCTGATCGGCATGCTGACCGTGCTGCTGATCCGCGAAATCTGGCGCCGCACGATGCGGGAAATCGAACTGGCCCACGAACATGGCCGGCTGGAGGAAGCGCACGCCCAGATCCTCCGTGACCGGGAACGCCTTGCCCTCGCCAACCGGGAACTGATCAAGACGGCGGAACGGGCGGATGCCGCCAACCAGGCGAAATCGCAGTTCCTCGCGAACATGAGCCACGAGCTGCGGACGCCGCTGCACGCGATCATCGGCTTCTCCGAACTGATCAAGGAACAGGCCGGCCGGCCCGGACCCGCCCAGGGTTCCGCGGCCCCGGTCGCCGAATACGCCAACGATATCCTGAGCTCCGGCCGCCATCTGCTGGAACTGATCAACACCGTGCTCGATCTGTCCAAGGTCGAGTCCGGGACGGCGATCCTGACCGAGATCGTGGTGCCCATCCATGACGTCGTGAACGCGAGCATGATCTCGATCCGCGCCCAGGCCCGCGCGCGCCGGATCAGGATCGAGGTCTCGCTGCCCCAGGATGCACCGCTGGTCCGCGTCGACCTGACCAAGATGCGCCAGGTGCTGATCAACCTTCTGTCCAACGCCGTGAAATTCACGCCCGAGGAAGGCACGGTCTCGGTCACCGCGTCGCGCGCGGCCGATGGCGGAGTGCTGATCGCGGTTACCGACACCGGGATCGGCATGTCGGAAGCCGAGATGGTGATCGCGATGGAACCCTTCGGGCAGGTCGACAGTACGTTGTCCCGCCTCGCCGATGGCACCGGCCTGGGCCTGCCCCTGGCTTTGCGCCTGATGGAACTCCACGGCGGTGACCTGCGCCTGCACAGCGTCAAGGGCCAGGGCACGACGATCGAGGTCGTCATTCCCCCCTGCCGGGTCGTGGCCAACACCGTGCCTGTTCCGTAGCCAGACTCTGCACTTCCCTGCTTGCGCCGCACCGGTCCGACGGGCCAGCATCACGGCTGACAGGGAAGGGCCTCCGCCATGGATTTGATCGTCCGCAACGCCCGCATCGCCACCACACCCGACGCGCCACCCATCGACATCGGCATCCAGGCGGGGAAGATCACCGCCCTCGCCCCCAACCTGACCGCCGAGGGGCCGGAATATGACGCCGCCGGCCTGCTGGTCTGTGCCGGCCTGGTCGAAACCCATATCCATCTCGACAAATCCCGCATCATCGACCGTGTCGCGCCCGAACCGGGCCGCGTTCCCCGATCGATGGAACGCGTCGCCGCCGTCAAGCACAGCTTCACGCAGGAGGATGTCTACCGGCGAGCCGCCGCGACGCTGGAGGCGTGTATCGCCCATGGAACGACCCGCATGCGAACGCATGTCGAACTCGACGCCGGGGTCGAGATGCGGAGCTTCGAGGCGCTGGAACAGCTCCGCCGCGACTACGCCTGGGCCATCGATGTGGAGCTGTGCGTCTTTCCGCAGGAAAGCCTGACCGACAATCCCCGCTCCGACCAGTTGATCGTCGAGGCCTTGAAGCGCGGCGCCCGCGTCGTCGGTGCCGCGCCCAACTACGATCCGGACAGACACGCGCATGTACAGCGGATCTTCGATCTGGCGCGGGAGTATGACGTCGATATCGACATGCACCTCGATTCCGGCAACGCGCCCGTCGACATGGATATCTGGCAGGTCTGCGACCTGGCCGAGAAGTACCGCCTGGGTGGACGCGTCGCGGCGGGCCATGGCTGCAAGTATTCGACCATGCCCGTGGCCGACCAGCGCGGCCTGGCCAGGCGCATGGCGGATGCCGGCGTCGCGCTGACGGTGCTGCCGGCGACCGACCTGTTCATGCAGGGCCGGGACCAGGAATACAACGTCCGCCGTGGGTTGGCCGATGTGAACCTGATGTGCGACTGTGGCGTGAACTGTTCGATATCGACCAACAACGTCCTCAATCCTTTTACGCCGATGGGCGATTGTTCCTTGATCCGCATGGCGAACATGCAGGCAAATGTATGCCAGATCAGCCAGAGCGCCCACATGCGCGACTGCTTCGCCATGCTCTCCGACCGCTCCGCTCGGCTGATGAACCTCAAGGACTATGGGATCGCGCTTGGCAATCCGGGCGACATCGTCGTGATCGACGCAACGTCGCCGGAACAGGCGGTGGCGGAGTTGCGGGAGCCGTTGGCGGTGTTCCGCCGCGGCGTGCGGACCGTGACGCGCGCGCGGACCGAGCTGCACCGTCCGCATTGACGTCCATCACCTTGCGGTAATGTTTCGGCACGCCGAGCGGACTGGCGAAGATGGGGCAGGATGTCCTAAGCTGACATTGCTTGAAGGCGGTAGACGAAAAATATCGGCCCCGCGTCGCCGGGTCGCCTGCATGGGAGAGCACGGATGTCGGGATCAACGACCACGAATTCGGGAACGATCGGTCTCGGCTATACGCTTCTCGGCGATACGACGCTGATCAATGAATCCACGGGGTTGATCCTCTTTGGCGACGCCGCGGTTTACGGCAAGGGCGCACCCAACGTCGTGATCAACGCGGGCGGCATCCTCGGCGGAGGCTGGGGCATTTCGATGTCCTCGGGCGGCACCGTGACCAACCAGGCCACCGGCACGATCCAGGGGAATGTCGGGGTCGAGCTGGCGGTCTACGGTGGCACCATCATCAACCAGGGCACCATCGACGCCACGGCCTATGGCGTGGTCGCCGATCCCGGTGCCACGGTCGACAATCAGGCGGGTGCCCTTATTCAGTCCGGCGGCGTTGGCATCTCGATGGATGGTCCGACCGGTACGGCCACCAATGCGGGCGTCATCGATTCGAGCCTTGCCGGCGTGGCGCTGACCGGCGGCGGTCAGGTGACCAACCAGTCCGGTGGGACGATCAAAGCGGGTGGTGACGGTATCTACGTCGCGGGCGGTTCGGCGGTGAACGCCGGCTACATCGACGCGGGGCGCCACGGCATCTTCGTCGAGGACGGCGGATCGGCGATCAACCAGGCTGGCGGCACGATCATCGCGTCCATCCATGGTATCGTGTTGGGTGGGGATGGCGCTTCCGCCACCAATCAGGCCGGCGGGGCAATCGCGGGCACCTACTCGGCGATTCGGGTGGAGTCAGGCAACGCCACCGTCGTCAACGCCGGCACCCTTCTGGGTAACGCGCTCTGGGGTGTCGACCTGGTTTCGTTCGGCACCGTTACCAACCAGTCTGCCGGACTGATCCTCGGTGCCTACGGCGGTGTGCAGCTTCAGCAAGGCGGCACGGTCGTCAACGCGGGTTCGATCTCACCCCTCGGTACCTACAGCGGCGTGGGAATCCGCGGCCAGCAGGGCGGCACGGTCACCAACGTCGCCTCCGGCGTGATCCGGGGGATTTCCGCCGGCGTCGACATGTACGGCGCGGCCGGCACGGTCGTGAACCAGGGCCTGATCAACGGGGCGGGACAAAGCGGCGTCGGCGTCGCGATGGACGCCGGCGGGCAGGTGAGCAACGCCGCCACCGGCACCCTCAGCGGCAGCTATTCCGGCGTCTACCTCCAGGGTTCCCCGGCGACCGTCGTCAATGACGGCACGATCACCGGCACGAACCGCAGCGGCATCGGCGGCACCGTGGCCGCGACGATCACCAACAACGCGACCGGCACGATCACCGGCAACTACAGCGCGATCGGCTTCAACATCGCCGCTCCCACGATCGTCAATGCCGGCCGGATCGAGGGACTGAACGGCTCCGGCATTTCGGCCAGTGAGGGCGCGAGCGTTACCAACCTGTCGGGTGGCGACCTGTCCAGCCGGGACTACGGCGTGATTGTCGCGGGCGCGGCCGGCACTGTCCGGAACGAGGGCTCGATCTACGGCACCTTCAACGCGGGCGTGTCCCTGGCCGCCGGCGGCACGGTCGACAACGCGGCATCCGGCCTGATCGGCGGCTATGGCGGGGTGGGGATTTCCGGCGGGTCCGGCAC
>CANJSR010000331.1 GCA_947476855.1 Acetobacteraceae bacterium | reverse complement strand
GCGAGGCAGCCGACCAGCATCGCCGCCGAACTACGGGGCATGCGGTGGATCAGCCCGCCCAGCTTCTCCATGTTCCTCTCGCCGGTCGCGTGCAGCACCGCGCCGGCGCCGAAGAACAGCAGGCTTTTGAATACGGTATGGTTCAGCGCGTGGAACAATGCCGCGGTCAGCGCCAGGGTCGCGCCGGCCGTCACGCCATTGGCCTTGAACGCCAGCGACAGGCCCAGTGCCACGAAGATGATGCCGATATTCTCGACCGTCGAATACGCGAGCAGGCGCTTGAGGTCCCGCTCCATCATCGCGTGCAGCACGCCCATGACGGCGGTGATGCCTCCCACAACCAGCACGATCACCGCGAACCAGGCCGGCGCCCCGCCCACCAGATCGAAGACGATCCGGATGAAGCCGTAGATCGCGACCTTGGTCATCACCCCGCTCATCAACGCGGAGACATGCGAGGGCGCGGCAGGATGAGCCAGCGGCAGCCAGACATGCAGGGGCATGAGGCCTGCCTTGGCCCCCGCGCCGATCAGCGCGATCACCAGCACGGTCGCCGCGACGCCGCCGGTCGGCGGATGGGCGCGGATCGCGTCGAAGCCATAGCCCCCGCCGCCCGCCGCCAGCACGCCGAAGCCCAGCAACAGGGTCAGGCCGCTGAACACCGCCATCAGCACGTAGATATAGGCCGCGCGGGCGTTCCCGTGTTCCTGGTGGTGCGTCATCACCAGGGCCCAGGACGCGAGCGACATCGCCTCCCACCCGAACAGGAAGGCGAAGGCGTCATCGGCGAGGATGGCCAGGGTCATGCCGGCGAGGAACAGCGGATAGAAGGGCAGGACGCGCCAGGGTTCTTCCTCGTGCCTGCCATAGCCGATCGCGAACAGGCTGGCGCCCGCCCCGCCCAAGCCCGTCAGCGCCAGGAAAAACCCGGACAGCGGATCAAGCCGCAATTGCGTCCCGGTCATCGGCAGGCCAATCGGCAGGGACAGGCGGGCAACGGGGGCGGCCAAGGCCTCGATCCCCGCCACCAGCAGCGCGAGGCACAGGACCAGGCAACCGCCATAGACCAGCACGCGGCCGGCCTGAAGCCGAGCGGTCGCCGCGCCAAGGATCGCCAGCACCACCAGTCCGAGGATGACGGTGAGGACGATCGTCATGCCCCGTCAGCCTGGCTGGTTCGGCGCGAGACGGACCCCGCGGCCCCCCGCCGTGCTTGGCTGGTTGTCGCCGATCAGCTCGATCCCAGCCGAACCGAGGGCGCCGACCAGTTTCATCAGGGAGTCGACATTGCCGCGCACGACGCCCTCGCTGGCCTCCATGCGCTGGATGGTCGGCAGGGACAGATTGGACAGCGCCGCGAGCCGCCGCTGGTCGATCCCCAGCAGGGCACGCGCGGCTCTCATTTGAGCGGCGGTAATCATGTTTTAAGCATGACTTATGCTGTGCATGATTGGATGGTGACGCAGGAGGCGTGATAATTCAAGCCCCCCAGCAGGGCCGGGGTGACCGCTCCGCCCGCTACCCGTCCCGCCGCGCGTTGGAGCGCATCATCTCCAGCGTCCGCTTGCCGGCGGAGAGTTCAGACCCCTCCCCGAACCGCCATGCCAGGCTGGCGGCGGGTTCCCACACCTTCACCTGCGCCTCGGCGAAGCCCGGCACGGGGGGGCGGGTGTCGGCGGGCCTCGGGCGTTGCGGGATCGAGTCGGGGTCGACCATGAACCGTTCCATCTCCCCAGCCAGGTCGTTCATGGAGAAGGGTTTCAGCAGCATCGCGCTCGCCCCGGCACGCTGCGCCGCGGTCTGGCGGCGGGTCGAGCTGACCGCCGTCATCAGCACGATCGGCACGCCGCGGTAATCCGCCATATGGCGGATGCGGGCGCAGGCCTCATAGCCGCTGAACCCCGGCAGTTCGACGTCCAGCAGCACGAGCCTGGCCAGCACGCGGCGGGCGAAGTCCTCCGCCTCTCCGGCGATGGGGGTCACGAGGGTGCGAAAGCCCATGCCATCCAGGTGCTGGCGCAGCACGTTGCGCAAGTTCCAGTCCTGTTCGGCCACGATCACGAAATTGTCCGCCATGGGACGGATGATGCCGGCAGGGAGTTGCGGAAGGGTTAACGCGGCGACGGGAAAATGATCTTCGGTGAAATTAAGCCCGCGTTAACCCGGACCCCGCATTCTGTCCGGCATGTCACCGTCCGCACCCAAGTTCCGGATCGGCCTGCCCCACCGCCTGTGGCGCTGGCTGCCGGTGGCCCAGCGCCGCCGCCTGCTGGCCCGCGCGACCGCGTTGCTGGCCCCCCGCCCCGCCGCCTCGCCGCCCTCGGCTGCCCGGGGAGTCGCGATCGCAGGTGAATTGTCTTGTCCCTCCGGCCTTGGCGAGTCGGCACGCCTGATGATCCGGGCGGCGCGGGCGATGGGCGTGCCGGTCTGGCCGGTCGACATCCCGCCGCCCACGCATTGGGGCCGCATGCGCGCCGGCCTGGTTGGCCACCCGCCGCCCGGGGTGCCGCTGATCCTGCATGTGAACGCGCCGGTCCTGCCGCTCGCGCTGCTGCGCCTGCCCCGCGACCTGGTCCGCGACCGCCGCATCGTCGCCTGCTGGGCCTGGGAACTGCCGTCGGTGCCGCCCGAGTGGCACGCGGCCGCCCCGCTGGTGCATGAGATCTGGACTCCATCCCGCTTCACCGCCGCGGCGATCGAGCCGTTGAAGCCGAACCGGGTGCATGTCGTCCCGCCCGCGCTGGCCCTGGCCCCGCCGATGCCCTCCGCGCTCGATCGGGCCGCCTTCGGCCTGCCCGAACAGGCGGTCGTCGTGCTGGTGTCCTTCAACCTCGCGTCATCCTTCGCCCGGAAGAACCCTTTGGCGGCGATCGAGGCGTTCCGGCTGGCCTTCGGTGACCGGTCGGATCGCGTGCTGGTCGTGAAGATCTGCCACGCCGACCACGCGCCCGACGACTTCGCCCGCATCGCCCAGGCCGCCCGCGCGCCCAATATCCGCGTGATCAACCAGGACCTGTCCGGACCCGACCATCACGCCCTGACCGCGGCCAGCGACATCGTCCTGTCGCTGCATCGGGCCGAGGGGTTCGGTCTCGTGCCAGCCGAGGCCATGCTGCTGGGCAAGCCGGTCGTCGCCACCGGCTGGTCCGGCAACCGCGATTTCATGGACCCATCGAACGCGGAGTTGGTCGACTACCGCCTGGTGCCGGCCGAGGACGATCGCGGCGTCTACCGCGACGCGCTCTGGGCCGATCCCGACATCGCGGACGCCGCGGCCCGCCTGCGCCGGCTGGCGGACCAGCCGGACGAACGCGCCCGGATCGGCGTCCGCGCGCGCCAGTCGTTGCTGATGAAACTGAATGGGGAGCCGCTGCTGGTGGCCCTGCGCTCTCTCGGATGGAACCCACCGGCCGAACGCCACCGGACCGAACGGCCGGCAGTTCCGGTGACGACAGTGATGGGGAGGGACAAAGTGCTGGTCACGCACGATCAGTCCTGACCGACGGACACACCCGGTCCCTCCCTGGACGCGCGACCGGTTCTCCCCCGGGTCACGCGTCCGTGGCGATCGGCCCTAGCCGAACCGCACCAACTGCGCCGCAAGCGTATCGGTCGGGTCGGTGTTGCTGGCCTGGAACCCGAAGGATGTGGATGCGCCCGAGCCGAGCGAACCGTTCCAAGCGGTGTTGCCGATGACGTAGCCGTTGGCGGTGTGGCTCAGGATCGTGCCGTTCCAGACACTGGTGATCAGGTCGTTGGTGTCGATCTCCACCGTCCAGCCGCCCACCGCGCCGGTCGTCGTGTTCTTGACCGCGACGGTGCCGACATAGCCCGAACCCCAGTTGTCGTTCACGGTCAGGCTGACCGGATCGCCGCTGACCGGCGTGGGATCGGGGTCCGTCGGCGTGGGTGTCGTCACCACGCTGTCATGCACCAGGATCGCCTTGGCCGAGACCGTCCCGAGCGTCCCGTTCGCCGGCGAATCGAGCGCCAGGAGGAACTGCATCTGCCCCGTATCCTCGGGTGTGGCGAACAACTGGGTCGACAGGATCTTCGTCGTCTCCCCGGGCTGGAACGTCAGCGTGCCGGCGATCGGGGCGTAGTCGTCCCCGGCCTTCGCGGTGCCGTCGACCGTGTGATACTTGACGGTAACGGCGACGTTCGACGCCTTGGACAGTTTCACGACAAAGTTCGCGGTGCCATTCGGCACGGGCTCGGACGGGCCGCCGGGGTCCGTGCCCTCATCATGGAACATGATCGGATCGATCGCATCGACCTTCTCGGCGTCGATGGTGCGCCAGTCATTCTCCAGGATGCCGCCGGTGTCGCCCGAGTTCGGATTCCAGCTCCAGTACGCCCAGCTTGGGCCGAGTTCGTCGGGGCTGACCGGCAGGCCGCCATTGGCCGAGGACTCATCCAGGTACTGCACCAGCTTGGTCAGCCAGGCGCGGTCGGAGGCGGTTTCCAGGTTGGTGCCGAACTCACCCAGCAGCACCGGGGCGGTGTCGGTTTTGTAGATATAGCCCCAGTACTGGTCCCAGACGGCGGGCAGGTTGTTGGGATAGGTCGGATCGCTGAACCAGCGCTGCGCGTAGACGGTGGATGGGTAGTCGTGCGGGGAGTAGACGACGCGGTTGTCGATGTTCAGCTCGATCGGGTGGTCCTTCACCCCCATCAGATTGCCGCCCCACCAGGTGGACTGGCCTTTGTAGGTCTCGATCCCCTCCACCATGATCAGCAGGTTCGGGTTGGCGGCCAGGATCGCGTTGCCGATCCGGGTCGCCGCCGCGGCCCAGTCATTCGCCCCGCCATCGCCCCAGGTGGCTGGCCCGTGCGGCTCATTCGCGAGGTCCATGCCGATGACGGTCGAATTGCCGGCATAGCGCTGGGTGAGCTGGACCCAGTTCTGGATCATCTTGGTTTCAGAATAGTTGCTGTCGTACCAAAGCCCGTTGCCATTCGGCCCGTTACCAGCCGAACTGCGGTGATGGTCGAGGAAGACCTTCATCCCCTTCTCACCGGCATAGCCGATGATCTTGTCCATGATCTGCTGGCCGGTCAGTCCCGCGAGGTCGGGGTTCTTGCCGAAATCGATCCCGTTCGGCGTGCTGCCGGCGGCGAACAACTGGTCGGAGAACGGCAGGCGGATCGTGTTGAACCCGACCTGCACCATCTTGTCGATCAGGACCTTGTAGTTTTCGGTCCACAGCCCGTGCGGGGCGTAGTTCGTCGTCTCCATGCCGAACCAGTTGACCGCGGCGATCTTCACCGGGTTGCCGCCGGCGTCGACAATCTGGTTGCCCTCGGTATGCAGGAAGCCGTTCGGCAGCAGGCTGCTCGGACCGTCCGGTGTGTCGGTCACCGGCGGCTCGTTCACCGTGATATCGGCGACCGTGATGACCGGGGGCGGTTCCACGGCCGAGGGATTGATGATCGTGCCGGTGGCGGACCCGTCCTCGATCGTGGCGTTGCGCGGGGCCGAAAGCTCCACCTTGAAGGTCACGCGCGGATCGTCGCCGGGTCGGGTGTCGATAATGATGTTGCGCTGCGTCTGGCCGGGGTCGAAGCGGATCGAGCCGGTGCGGGCGATGAAGTCCTCTCCGGCGACCGCTGTGCCGGATACGGTCGTCCAGCGCGCGACCACGACCTTGTCGGAGGCTTCCGACAATGTGACCTTGAAGATGGCGCGGATATTCGCGGTCGTGCTTTCCGTT
>CANJSR010000330.1 GCA_947476855.1 Acetobacteraceae bacterium | reverse complement strand
GCGCTCAAGAACATGATCTGCAAGGGCCTGATCTACACCCATTCCTCGGCCCGCATGGACACCAAGGACACGCTCCTGGGCGCCATGGAGTCCGGCTCGACCGTCTACAACTCGGTCGTCCCGTCCGAGGTCGTGGCCCAGGACCTGGGAGAGGTCGTGGTGCTGACCGGCAAGGCCGCGATCAGCGTCACCTCCGGCGGCAAGCCCAATTCGTTCAACGTGCGCTTCACCGATGTCTGGCAGAACCAGGGCGGGACGTGGCGCATGGTGACCTGGCAGTCGACCCGCCTCGCGGACTGACTGACGCGATGATCCCGGACTCCCTGCTGACGGAAGCCGAATCCCTGCTGGACGCCTGCCGGTCCAGGGGAATCAGGCTGGCGACGGTGGAAAGCTGCACGGGCGGCCTGATCGCCGCCACGCTGACCGCCATCGCCGCATCCTCCGACGTGCTCGAACGTGCCTTCGTCACCTACTCGAACGAGGCGAAGCACGAGCTTGTCGGCGTGCCCATGGACCTGATCCAGGCCCACGGCGCGGTCAGTCAGGAAGTCGCCCGCGCAATGGCGACCGGCGGCGTGACGCATTCCCGCGCCACGATCGCCGTGTCCGTCACCGGGGTCGCGGGCCCGGGCGGCGGGACGGCGGTCAAGCCCGTGGGCCTGGTCTGCTTCGGCCTGGCGTATCGGGGAGAGACGACCGTCTCCACCCAGGAAATCTTCCCCGGCGACCGCACCGCCATCCGCGCCGCCGCGGTCGCCAAGGCCTTCGCCCTGATCCGCGAAAAGGTCTGACGTTCCCTTCCCCCCCTCCCCTCGAGGGAGGGGGCCGGGGGGAGGGGGGAAGCGGCACGTACCAAACCCGCTTTGCTCCGCCCCACCCGGACATGATACCCTGCAACCATGGGTTACCTGGGCAAGATCATCGGCGGGTCGGCGGGCTTCTTCATCGGCGGCCCCCTGGGGGCGGTCGTGGGCGCGGCGCTCGGCCATGCCGCCGACAGCGGCGCGCTGTCCAACATCAAGCTGCCTTTCGGCGCCAACGCCAACATCACCCCGGTCCGCGTCGCCGCCATGCTGGGCCGGCGCGACCAGTTGTTCGCGGTCACCGTCGTCGTCCTCTCCGCCAAGCTGGCCAAATGCGACGGCCCCGTCCGCCGTCAGGAAATCGACGCCTTCAAGCGCCTGTTCCGCATCCCGCCCGAATCCGTCCGCGACATCGGCCGCCTGTTCGACCAGGCCCGCGACAGCGCCGACGACTTCGAGGAATACGCCGACCAGCTCGGCCAGGCCTTCGCCGACAGCCGCGGCACGCTGGAGGAAGTGCTGGTCGCCCTGTTCGCCATCGCCCGCGCCGACGGGCCGATGAACCGCGCCGAACAGGATTTCCTCCGCCGGGTGCATCGCGGCCTGGGGCTGGACCAGATCTCGTGGGACCGGGCATGGAACGGCGCCCCCAGCCGCCCTGCGTCCGACGAACCGGACCCCTACGATATCCTGGGCATCGACCGCTCCGCCGAACCCGAGGCCATTCGCGCCCGGTGGAAAAACCTGATGCGGGAAAACCACCCCGACAGCCTGGCCGCCCGCGGCGTGCCGGCCGAGTTCATCGCCAAGGCTGGCGACCAGGTCGCGCGCATCAACGCCGCCTGGGACTGGATCAAGCGGGAACGCGGCCTGTGACCCAGCGGCCCCGCCCCGCCTTGCGGATCGTGCCGCCGCCCGAGCCGCCGCCCCGACGAGACCCGCCCATCCTGCTGGTCCGAGACCTTCCCAGCCCGAACCACGACGAAAGGCCGGAGGGGACGCCGGTCGACATGCTGATCCTGCACTACACCGGCATGAAGTCCTGCCAGGACGCCCTGGACCGGCTGACCGACCCCGCCGCGCAGGTCTCCTCCCACTATGTCGTGGATGAGGACGGAACAGTCTACCGCCTGGTGCCGGAGGAACGGCGGGCCTGGCATGCCGGCGTGTCCCACTGGCGAGGCCATGCGGCGCTGAACGGACGCTCCATCGGGATCGAGATCGTCAATCCGGGCCATGAATGGGGCTATCGCGACTTCCCGGTGTTGCAGATGGCGACCGTGGCCGATCTGTGCCTGGCGATACTGTCCCGCCACCCGATCCCCCCACGCAACGTGATCGGCCACAGCGACGTCGCCCCCGATCGCAAGGAAGACCCGGGCGAGCGGTTCGACTGGGAGGGCCTGGCGCTGAACGGCATCGGCCTCTGGCCCGAGGACGCGCCCGATATCGGCACCACCGGCGCGATCCGGGACGCGGCCACGCTGCGCCCGGTGCGGGCGGCCCTGGCCGCGATCGGGTACCGGGTGGCGCCGGAGGGTCCGCTCGATCCCGCGCTGTCCTCCGTGCTGCGGGCGTTCCAGCGCCACTGGCGGCCCGAGGCAGTCACCGGGCAGGCCGATGACGGCACGCTGGTCCGGCTGCTGGCGGTTTCCAAGCTGGTCGGGTCGGGTTCTTAAGCCGGGGCAGTCGCAGTTGAAGCCGCAAGGACATCGCTCTCTCCGTCTTGGCCGGGCTCGACAACGACATTGATCTCTCCGTCATGGCGGACCGGACAACGACATCACTCTCTCCGTCATGGCCGGGCTTGACCCGGCCACCCACGCATTGGCCTGTGATCAACCGTCATTCGGCAGGTGGCCGGGTCGAGCCCGGCCATGACGGAGAGAGAGATTCGGTCCGCCGGCTTCAGATGCGATCACCCCGTCCATAATCCGCCCCCCTCTTGACCAACCGCGCTTTCGGTCGCTTGTTCCCCGCCGGACCGGTGGCGCCACGCAGTGCCTCGGCCGGGGGAGGGCCTTGGCACTGAAACCCCCTCCCTGACCGGTACGCATGTCCCCACCAAAAGCACCTGCCGCCCACGCCGGAATCCCGGTCTACCTGACCGTCATCCTGGGAATCTTCATCTCGATCGGTCCGGCCGCGACGGACATGTACCTGCCGGCCTTCCCGGCGGTGGAGGCTTCCTACGGCACCGCCGTCGGCACCGCGCAGTTGACGCTCGCCGCCTGGTTCGCCGGGCTGGCGATCGGGCAGATGACGCAGGGCACGCTATCCGATCGGTTCGGGCGGAGGGCACCCCTGCTGGGAGGGCTGGCCCTGTTCACGATCAGCACGATCGGCTGCGCGATGGCACCGACGATCGGCTGGCTGGCAGCCTTCCGCGCTCTGGCCGCCGTCGGCTCCTCGGCCGGGATGGTGATCGGGCGGGCGGTGATCCGAGACCTCGCCGACGGGCCCGCCGCGGGCGTGGCGATGTCGCGCCTGGTGCTGGTGATGGGGCTGGCGCCGATCCTGGCGCCGTCGATCGGCGGTCTGATCCTGATCTGGGCCGACTGGCGGGTGATCTTCTGGGTCCTGGCCGGCTATGGCGCGATCGCCCTGCTGGTCGCCTGGTTCTTCCTGCCCGAGACCCTGCCCCCGATCCGCCGCAACAAGCTGGGCGTCGTCGCGCAGATCGCCCGCTATGGCATCATCCTGAAGGAGCGGACGTTCCTGACCCATGCCGCCATGGGTGCATCCGGCGGGTTCACGATGTTCGCCTATCTCGGCGGATCGTCGCCCGTGTTCATCCTCGGCTTCGGGCTGTCGCCGTCCGAGTTCGCGCTGATCTTCGGCCTCTGCGCCTGCGGGCTGGTCGCGGGATCGCAGTTGAACGCCCGCCTGCTCCCGAAGATGGGGCTGTCATTCATGCTGACGGCGATTTCCCGGCTGTCTCTGGTCGCGACGGGGACGCTGACGATCCTGTCCTTCGCCGGGGTCACCTATATGCCCCTGATCGTCGCGCCGATGGTGCTGGCGCTGACCTGCCAGGGTTTCAGCAACGCCAACTGCTCGGTTGGCGCCCTGTCGAAGCACGCGGCGCATGCCGGAAGCGCCTCGGCGCTGATGGGGCTGGCCCAGTTCTCCCTCGGCGCCACCAGCGGCCTGCTCGCCGGGCTGCTGACCGATGGCACCCCGCGCGGCATGGCGGCGCTGATGATGTGCGGATCGCTGGGCGCGGTCATTGCGAACCACTTCCGACCGCGTTCATAGTAGGGGAAACCACCCAGAGGGGATTTTGGGGATGAGTCTGGTCGTCGGCATACCCGCCTGCGCCAAGGTGGCGGATGAGCGCCCGGTACACACCACGCCCGCGCGCTATGCTGCCGCGGTGATGGGGGGCGTGGGCGGCCTGCCCATCATGATCCCGCCGGTGGGCGACGCCGCCCTGGCCCTGCTGGACCGCATGGATGGCCTGCTGGTCCCTGGCAGCCCGAGCAACGTCCATCCCCGCCATTACGACGGCGGCGACAGCGAAACGCCCGACAAGCACGACCATGAGCGTGACGCGACCACCCTGCCCTTGATCCGCGCCGCCATCGCGCGCGGCATGCCGGTGCTGGCGATCTGCCGCGGCATCCAGGAGCTGAACGTGGCCCTCGGCGGCACGCTGATCCAGCGGGTCCATGAACTGCCCGGCCGGATGGATCATCGCGGTGGGCCTGGCACGCTCGATCAGAAATACGGCCCCAAGCATCCGATCAGCGCGACCGGGCTGCTGGCCGATATCGTGGGGTCGCGGGAGTTCCTCGTGAACTCCCTGCACGGCCAGGCGATCGACCGGCCGGCGGCCGGCCTGGTGGTGGAAGCCCACGCCCCCGACGGCACGATCGAGGCGGTGGCGATGCCAGGCGCGCGCGGTTTCGTACTGGGGCTGCAATGGCACCCGGAATGGCGCTATGGTGAGATTCCAGCCAGCGTCAGCATCTTCGAAGCCTTTGGCGAAGCATGCCGGCGCTGGCAATCGTCATACAGAAAGGCTGCATAGAAAATGGACCTGCAACTGGGAGGAAAGACCGTCCTGATCACGGGCGGCTCCAAGGGAATCGGCAAGGCCTCGGCCGAGGTTTTCGCCGACGAAGGCGCCAACGTCATCCTGGTGGCCCGCACGCAGGCCGACCTGGAAGCCACCGCCGCGGGCATCCGCGCGCGCCGGCAGGTGAATGTCCGCACGATCGTGGCCGACCTGACGAACGACGCCGCCGTCCGCAAGATGGCGGCCGAGGCTGGCGACATCGACATCCTGGTCAACAACGCCGGGGCCATCCCGCCGGGCGACGTCCTGTCGGTCGATGATGAGCGCTGGCGCGCCGCGTGGGACCTGAAGGTATTCGGCTACATCTCTCTGTGCCGCGTCGTCTATGCCGCGATGAAGGCCAAGCGCGCGGGCGTGATCGTCAACGTGATCGGCGCCGCTGGCGAGAAGTATCCGACCAACTACATCGCTGGCGCGACGGGCAACGCGTCGCTGTATGCCTTCACCCGTGCGCTGGGCCGGGGTGCGCCCGCCGACGGGCTGCGGGTTGTCGCGATCAGCCCCGGGCCGGTGGAAACCGATCGCCTGGTGATGCTGCGTCGCGCCGAGGCGCAGGAGAAGTTCGGCGATCCGGAGCGGTGGCGGGAGCTGACCTCCAGCATGCCGTACGGCCGAGCGGCAACGCCGCGTGAGATCGGGAATGCCGTGGCGTTCATGGCGAGCCCGGCTTCGGCGTATACGAACGCGACGATCGTCACGATCGACGGCGGCGGCTGATCTACCAACGCCCCCTCTCCCCTTGTGGGAGAGGGTTGGGGTGAGGGGGTGACACCCCCCGTCCATGCCGCTGCTTACCCCCCACCCCGGCCCTCCCCCTCAAGGGGGGAGGGGGAAGTGCTGCTACAGCCCGCCCCGCTT
>CANJSR010000329.1 GCA_947476855.1 Acetobacteraceae bacterium | reverse complement strand
CGCGATCGAAACCGCGCCGAACCGGGTTTCCCAAGGACCGTCCAACCCAAGGGTCGAGCGGCCCGGTTCGCCTGTCCTGGCAACCCGCCATTCACATGGCTGGCCCCCACAAGCCGGAACCACCAAGGCGATCAGAGGTTTCCCCCATCATTCCCCGGCATCCCCGTCTCCCGCTCGCGGACTGGTGTCCATTAGGATCGGGCCACACCCGAAGGTATGGCGAGATCACGCGCGGTCTCGGACAGGTTCGGACGCGCCGAAACGCGTCCTGCCCACTGCCCCGTCAAGCTGACGGGGCAGCGAATCTCATACGGCCGTACCCAGCGTCGCGACGTCGACCCGGATGCCCGGGCCCATCGTCGAACTGATGGAGACCTTCTTCATGTAGGTGCCCTTGGCGCCGGTCGGCTTGGCGCGCTGGATCGCGTCGGCCAAAGACCGCGCGTTCTCGATCAGCGCGTTGGCGTCGAAGCTGACCTTGCCGATGCCGGCGTGGATGATGCCGGCCTTTTCGGCGCGGAACTCCACCTGGCCCGACTTGGCGGCGATGACCGCGCCCTTCACGTCCATGGTCACGGTGCCCAGACGCGGGTTCGGCATCAGGCCACGCGGCCCGAGGATCTTACCCAGCCGCCCGACGATGCCCATCATGTCCGGGGTCGCGATGCAGCGGTCGAAATCGATCTCACCCGCCTGGATCTTCTCCATCAGGTCTTCGGCGCCGACAACCTCGGCCCCGGCCGCCAACGCTTCCTCAGCCTTCGGGCCGCGGGCGAACACGCCCACGCGCACCGACTTGCCGGTGCCGTTCGGCAGGCTGGTCAGGCCACGGACCATCTGGTCGGCGTGACGCGGATCAATGCCGAGGTTCAGCGAAATCTCGATCGTTTCGTCGAACTTGGCCTTCGACACCGACTTGATCAGCGCGATCGCTTCCTCAAGCGGATAGGACTTCGCCGGGTCAACGGAAGCCTGGGCCGCCGCGAGACGCTTGTTCTTCGCCATGATCAGCCCTCCACCACGGTCAGGCCCATGGAACGCGCCGAACCCACCAACATGCGCACCGCGCCGTCGATATCGTTCGCGTTCATGTCCTTCATCTTGATCTCGGCAATCTCACGCAGCTGAGTCATGGTGACCCGGCCAACCGCGGCGCCCTTGCCAACCGTCGGGCTGCCCTTGTCGATCTTGGCGGCCTTCTTCAGGAAGTAGGTGTTCGGCGGCGTCTTCGTCACGAACGTGAAGCTGCGGTCACCATAGGCGGTGATCACGACGGGAGTCGGGGTGCCCGGCTCCATGTTCTGCGTGAAGGCGTTGAATTCCTTCACGAAGGCCATGATGTTCAGGCCGCGCTGACCCAGCGCCGGACCGACGGGCGGCGAAGGGTTCGCCTTGCCGGCCGGAATTTGCAGCTTGATGTAGCCAACAATCTTCTTCGCCATAATCCCCTGGTCCTTGGTTAGCCTAGGGACCGCGGTACGAACGACGGCCGACCCCGATAGGGGACAGCCCTCTCCCGCGTTCCGATGGAGCGGGGGCGTTTACCGGTTGGGCTTGTCCATGTCCAGCGGAATCTCGGGGATGCGCCCATCGTCGGGTGGGGCAATGCCATCCATCCGTCCGATCAGGTTCCATGCAAAGGCATCAAGCTCCCGCCGCAGCACGGCGCGCCGATGCGCGATCTGATCCTCGTCGGGCGGAAGATTGGCGAGCCATGAATGAACGAGCGCCATCAGCCCGCCTGGTGCGGCGCTGCCGGTTCGTTCCTGTTCCGCGGGGATGATCGACATCGGGACGGTCACCTTGGGCCTGACTTGTGCAGAATGCGCCGGACCTTCCGGCTCGGCTATGATCGCGGTCACACCAGCCTGCCCCTGCCGGTTCCCATCATGTGTGCGCATCCAAGGGATGCCTGGTGTCCACGAGCCCCGGCGGTATCCCCCGATACCAGCCGCCGATTGGGTCCGGGACCGCCCGCACGATGGGTGACTGCGATCCGTGTCGGGACATTACACGGCGGCGAGGCGAAGGTCGGTTTCAATTTGTTTCATCACGTAAGACGAGATGAACGAAGCCCTATTCCCGAGGCACCTTGCCGGCGCGTGATTTCCAGTCAGACTTCCCCGCAAGCCGCGAAAGACCCCACCGTGCCCTATGCCCATGCCATCGCCGGATCGCGCTACGTCTTCCCCGACCTGCGGACGCTGCTGGCGCGCGCCACGCCGTTCCGCTCGGGCGACGCCCTGGCCGGGATCGCGGCCGAGACCGCCGCCGAACGCGTCGCCGCCCAGATGGCGCTGGCCGACCTGCCGCTGCGCGATATCCTGAACCAACCCGTCATTCCCTATGAGGATGATGAGGTCACGCGCCTGATCCTCGACACCCACGATTCCGCCGCCTTCGCGCTTGTCGCCTCGATGACCGTGGGGGCCTTCCGCGATTTCCTGCTCGCGGCCGACAGCGACACGCTGACCCGCCTGCGCCCCGGCCTGACGCCCGAGGTCGTGGCGGCGGTCTCCAAGATCATGAAGCTCCAGGACCTGATCGCGATCGCGGCCCGCTGCCGGGTGGTGACGCGCTTCCGCAACACGATCGGACTGCCGGGCCGGCTGGCGGTGCGGCTGCAACCC
Source organism: Acetobacteraceae bacterium (assembly GCA_947476855.1). Next base: position 3,119 of record CANJSR010000329.1, on the reverse strand, counting down.
AACCATCCGACCGACGATCCGCGCGGCGTCGCGGCCTCCACCCTTGACGGCCTGCTGCTGGGCGCGGGCGACGCGGTCATCGGAGTCAATCCCGCGACCGACAGCGTCGAGGCGACCGTCACCCTGCTGGAGATGCTGGACGCCGTTCGCGACCGCTACGCCATCCCTACCCAGACCTGCGTGCTCTCCCATGTCACCACGACCTTGCGTGCGATCGAGCGCGGCGCCCCGGTCGACCTCGTGTTCCAATCGATCGGCGGGACCGAGGCCGCCAATCGCGGCTTCGGCGTCTCCCTCTCCCTGCTGGCGGAAGCCCGGGACGCCGCTTTGTCCCTGCACCGCGGCACGATCGGGGACAATGTCATGTATTTCGAAACCGGGCAGGGCAGCGCCCTGTCATCCGACAGTCACCACGGCGTCGACCAGCAGACCATCGAGGCCCGGGCCTATGCGGTCGCCCGCGCCTTCCACCCTCTGCTGGTGAATACGGTCGTCGGCTTCATCGGCCCCGAGTACCTTTATGATGGCAAGCAGATCACCCGCGCGGGGCTGGAGGACCATTTCTGCGGCAAGCTCCTCGGCCTGCCGATGGGGGTCGATGTCTGCTACACGAACCACGCCGAGGCCGACCAGGACGACATGGACGGGTTGCTGACCCTGCTGGGCGTCGCCGGCGTCACCTATGTGATGGGCGTGCCTGGGGCGGATGACGTCATGCTCTCCTACCAGAGCACCTCATTCCACGACGCCCTCTACCTCCGCGCGGCCCTCGGCCTGAAACCGGCACCGGAGTTTGAGGCCTGGCTGGACTCTGTCGGCCGGCCCGGCGGCATCGGGCCGGACCGCATCCCGGCGGCGATGGCGCCGGGACTGATCGGCATCGCATGATCGGCCTGAGCGTCCACGTCACAGGCCGTGAATCATGCGATTAAACAAAGCGCTAGATTGTCCGCAGCAAATCCAGGAGCAGTTCGGTCACCCGCTCCGGCTGCTCCTGCTGCACCCAATGGCCGGCGCCATCCAGCAGATGGCAGCCGATCACGCGGGTGCAGGCGGTTTCCTGCATCCGTTCAAACGCGCCGGGCCGCTGATACACGCCCCAGTCCGCTGAGCCGGCCACGAACAGGAACGGCTGGTCGATCGTCCGGCCGGCGAACAGTTGCAGATGCGCGAGGTCGGCTTCCTCGGTGCGGACGCGATACCATTGCAGCCCACCCTGGAAGCCGGTGCGCTCGTATTCACCGCTGTAGACACGCAGCTCCGCCTCGGTCAGCCAGCCGCAGGCCGCGATCTGTTCGCCCGAGGGCATCTCATGCGCCACCGTCGCCGCCATGTCCTCGTGCAGGTCCATGATGTAGTAGGTTGGCATCTTCGCCAGTTCGCCGGCGGTCCAGCCACCCAGGCGGAACGGTTTGTTGGCGGTCCAGTCAGCGCTTTTGTGATGGTAATAGGCGCGTAGGAAGTCGTGCACCCCCTGCCGGGACCGCCACATGTCCGTGTTGGCCGGGCGGGTCGAGTAGTATTGATGATAGTGCTTCCGAGGCCGCTCCAACGCCGCCATCGCCGTGTGCACCCCATCGGGCGCGGGCTTGACCGGCACGCGGTCGGTATCGAAGGGCAACGCGGGCGGGCCGGCGAACGGCGCGCTCATGATCGACACCCGCTGGAACACATCCGGCCGGATCACCCCGCACCACGCGGCGACCGAGGCACCGAAATCATGCCCCACCACCGCCGCCGTGGTCCGGTAGCCGAGGGCAAAGACCAGCCCCAGGACATCCCGCACCAGATTTGGAATGCCGAAAGATCGCAGGTCCCCGTCATAATCTGGGTCCCAGCCGGTCGTGCGTCCATAGCCCCGCTGGTCCGGCGCGATGACGTGGTACCCCGCCGCGGCCAGCGGCCCGATCACCTTGCGCCACGACCACGCGAGTTCCGGGAAGCCATGCAGCAGCACGACCAGCGGGCGGCCGGGGGTTTCAAACCCGGCCTCCAGCATATGCACCCGCAGCCCGTTGATGTTCTCGACAAAGCGAGACCGCACGCCGGCGGGCAGGACCGAGGCGGGAAACGCGTCGATCACGGTCCGGCCTTCGCGCCACGCACCAACCGGCCCGGCAACGCCCCGGTCGCCTGCCCATCCCGGGAGACGATCACCCCCGAAACAATCGTCGCATCATACCCTCTCGCCGTCTGGATCAGCCGCTTCCCTCCGCTCGGCAGGTCATAGACCACCCGAGGCACCGACACCCGCAGCCCGTCATAGTCGATCACGTTCAGATCGGCCTTGTAGCCGGGGCCAATCACGCCCCGATCCCGCAGCCCGATCGCGAAGGCACTGTCCCGCGTCACCCGCTTCACCGCCCAGGGCAGCGACACCTTCGGCCCGCGAGTCCGGTCCCGCGTCCAATGGGTCAGCATCGTGCTGATCGCGCTGGCATCGCACAGGATGCCGACATGCGCGCCGCCATCGCCCAGGCCGACGATCGTTGCGTCATGCGTCAGCATGTCGTGGACGCTGCCGAGGTCGCCAGAGGTGTAGTTCGACAGCGGCCGGTACATCAGCGTGTGCCCACCATCGGCGAGCAGCAGGTCATAGGCCAGGTCCTCGGGATCGCGGCCCTGACGCTGGGCGATGGCCGCGACACTGTCCTCGGGCGCGGGCTCGTAGTTCGGCGGATCGGACATCGGGAAGATGCGATCCCAGCGGGACACGCGGCGAGCCAGCGAGGCATCGTCGCACGTCTCGGCCCGGATGCGGGCGCGCAGGGCCGGATCGCGCAGCGCGGCGATGCGCGCCTCGAACGGCTGGTTCATCAGCACGTCGTAGGACGGGCGGCCGCTGAACGGGCTTTGGGAAACCTCGAAGCCCAGGATGATCCCGGTCGGGCGCGTCAGCACCTGGCCCAGCATCGGCACGCCGGCGTGGTTGGCCTCGGCGATCCAGCCGGTGATCTTGCGCCATTCCTCGGGCTTGGCGTCGCGCTGCAGGATGGTGATCGCCATCGGCCGTTCGGCCGCGGCCGTCAGGCGGCGCAGCATCGCGAACTCGCTTTCCGCGTCATCGAAGTCGGAGATGACCTGAAGCCAGCCCGCATCGATCTCGTGCAGCGCGCGGG
>CANJSR010000328.1 GCA_947476855.1 Acetobacteraceae bacterium | reverse complement strand
GTCAATCACCTGCTCATTGGCCAGGACGGTGCCGTCCACGGGGTCCCAGTTGACCCAGCTTTCCTTCCGCTCCACCAGGCCGGCGGCCAGGAAGTCGAGGAACAGCTTCTGCTGGTGCTTGTAATAGGTGGGGTCGCAGGTCGCGAACTCCCGCGCCCAGTCCAACGACAGGCCCATGCGCTTGAGCTCGGCGCGCATGTTGGCAATGTTTTCGTAGGTCCACTTGGCGGGGTGGGTGTTGCGCTCACGGGCGGCGTTTTCCGCCGGCAGGCCGAAGGCGTCCCAGCCCATCGGGTGCAGGACCGAGAACCCCTGCGCCCGCTTGTAGCGCGCGATGACGTCGCCCAGGGTGTAGTTCCGGACGTGGCCCATGTGGATCTTCCCGCTCGGATACGGGAACATCTCCAGCACGTAGTATTTGGGCTTGCCGTCCGTCGGGACGTCCTCCACCCGGAAGCAGCCGCGTTCGTCCCAGGCCTTTTGCCATTTGGGCTCCGCGGCATTGAAATCATAGCGCGGCCCCTCCGCCGCGATGGTCACGCTGGTGTCGCTCATGGCGCGATGTATCAGCCCTGGGGCGTTTCGGTGCAAGGGTTGGGGCGGAAGTTTGGACCATCTGCTCCCCTCCCCTTGAGGGAGGGGCTGGGGGAGGGGTGATCGCGGCACCGTCGGTGCGGTTGCGACCCCCCACCCCGGCCCTCCCCCTCAAGGGGGGAGGGAGAAACTCGGGCTATCTTCCGTTGAAGCCGGTCAGGAACCTGGTCAGCAATGGTCCGAGAACATCCACGTTATAGCCGCCTTCCTGCACGATCGCGGTGGGCAGGCGCAGGCCGCCGATGACGGCGCCGGCGCGGGCGAACCCGTCCTCGGTCACCGACAGGGCGTTCAAGGGCTCGTCTTTCGACGCATCGAAACCCAGGCTGACTACCAGCGCATCCGCGCCAAAGGCCCGCACGGCTGCAACCCCGGCCCCGACCGCCGCCAGCCACCCGTCATCGCCCGTGCCGAGGGCCAAGGGCAGGTTCAGGTTCGCCCCTTCACCGGCACCCGCCCCCCGTTCATGTGCGTGCCCGACGAACCAGGGGTAATACCCGCCCGGATCGCCGTGGACCGAGGCGAACAGAACGTCCCCCCGCTCCCAGAAAATGCCCTGGGTACCGTTGCCGTGGTGGCTGTCGATATCCAGCACCGCGACCCGCGCCGCCCCCCGGGCACGCAGGCGTTCGGCGGCGATGGCGGCGTTGTTCAGATAGCAATGCCCGCCGGCCCGGGCGCGGTAGGCATGGTGTCCCGGCGGGCGGGCCAGGGCATAGGCCGATCCGCCGGCCGCGACCGCATCCGCCGCCGCGATGGCACCGGACGCCGCGGCCTCGATCGCCACCCAGGTGCCTTTGCCGATCGGACAGGCGCAGTCGGCGGTGTACCAGCCCAGCTTGCCGATGATGTGGGACGGTGGGGCGGCGTGCAGCAGGGCCTCGGGCGCGGGATGGGCGTTCGCCACCATCTCCTCGCCTCGATTGGGCAGGGCTTCCCAGGCCGCGTAGCCGTCGCGCAGGAAGGCAACGAACGCCGGATCGTGGACGGCGGTCACGGCCCGCATATCCAGCGGTCCGGGCTTCACGATCGGCAGACCCATGGACTGGCAGGCAAGAAGCAGCGCCTCGGGACGGGCGGGTACCTCGAAATTCGGGCAAACCTGTCCACGCACCAGGAAGAACCTGGGCGTATGCGCCAGTTGGATCGGGTCCCAGAATACCTGCATCGCGCGTGTCCCCGCTTTCGGATTTCCGGTGCGCCGGCGCGTCCGGGCTGTCACTATGCCCCGACGCGTCCGCCACGGAAAAGCCGTGGAGGCGATGGATCACTCCGTCCAGCATGATGATGATCGCGTCCTATCCCAGACCAAAGCCGCTCGCTGCCCCGCATGATGACGGAGCCCCGGCGTGAAGCTGCCCGCCGCGCTGGTCCCCCTGCGCAACGCTACCTTCCGCTACATCTGGATCGGCAGCGTCATCGCCTGGCTCGGCACCTGGCTGCAGAACACCGGCGCGGGCTGGCTGATGACCTCCCTGGCGCCCGATCCGCTGATGGTGTCGATGGTGCAGGCGGCGACGATCATGCCGGTGTTCCTGCTGGCGCTGCCCGGCGGCGCGCTGGCCGACATCATGGACCGGCGCATGTTCCTGATCGGCGCGCAGGTCTGGACCCTTTGCGCGGCCATCCTGCTGGCGACGCTGATGCTGACCGGGTCGATCACCGCGCCCTGGCTGCTGGTGCTGACTTTCGCCATCGGCATCGGGGCCGCCATGACCGGCCCGGCCTGGAGCGCGATCGTCCCCGAACTCGTGCCCCGCGCCGACCTGGTGCAGGCGATCGCGATGAACGGCATCGGGTTCAACCTGACGCGCGCCATCGGGCCGGCCATCGCCGGGTTCCTGATCGTGCTGGGCGGATCGAGCCTCGCGTTCTCGCTGTATGCCCTGTCGATCCTGCCGGTGATCGCCGTGCTGGTGATGTGGCGGCGCAGCCAGCGCTTTACCGGCCTGCCGCGAGAGCACTTCCTGTCTGCCATGCGCGCCGGCATGCGCTTTGTCCGCTATACCCCGGCGGTGCGTTCGGCGATGGCGCGGACGATAGCCTACTCGATCCCGGCGGCCGCGCCCTGGGCGATGTTGCCCTTGTTCGTGCGGCAGGACCTGGGTCTGGACGCCGGCTGGTTCGGCCTGATCCTGGGGCTGATGGGGATCGGCGGAGTCACCTCCGGCATGCTGCTGCCGGTGATCCGCGGGCGGTTCAGCCGCGGCGCGACGGTGATGATGTGTTCGGCGCTGTCGGTGTCGGGCACGCTGATCCTGGCGTTTTCCCCGCATTGGTCGACGGCCGCGTTCGGCATGTTCCTGTTCGGCCTTGGTTGGACCGCGGCCTATGCGACGATGCAGGCCGCCGCGCAGTTGGCCTGCCCGCCCTGGGTGCGGGCACGGTCCCTCGCGATCTATCAGTTGGCGCAGAACGGCGCGCTGACGCTCGGTTCCTTCACCTGGGGCCTGCTGGGCGGCATGATCGGCATGCGCCACGCCCTGATCGCCGCCGCCCTGACCGGCGCCGTGCTGGCCGTGCTGGCGCGGTATTTCCGGATCGAAGCCCTGGTCAGCGCCCCGGTGCCGGAGGCGCCCGCGCCGGCCAGGCCCGAGGCGCCGGCCGCCGCGTTCGTCCCGCTGCTGCGCAACGCGCGCGGCCGGGTGATGGAGACCGTGCATTACCGGGTGGAACCGGCCGAACGGGCCGCGTTCCTGGCGGTGATGCATGAGGTGCGGCTGGTCCGTGGGCGCTCGGGCGCGGCGTTTTGGCAGTTGTATGAGAACGTGGCCCACCCCGAGGGCTGGCTGGAAATCTGGTCGATGGAAAGCTGGGTGGATCACCTGCGAGAGGTCGCGCGTACGTCGGAGGACGATCGCGCCGTCCTTGCCCGCGCCGCCGTGTTCCAGACCGACGCTCGGCGGCCCGCGCGCTATCTTGCGATTGATCCGCATGATGATGAGGGGATCGGCGCGCCCGCGCGGGACGCGCATCCCGTCGATCGCGCCCCAGGGGGTTAAAGGAGCGGTCCGGCTTCCTACGTTTATCTCCGAAACAACGAAGGATGTTGGCCATGCGCATGCACAGCACGAAGAATGACCTGCCGTCTAACGCGAAGACCGCGGCGATCGCGCTGCTCAACGACTGCGTCGCGACCGGGATTGATCTGGCGCTGGTGACCAAGCAAGCGCACTGGAACGTCAAGGGCCCGCAATTCATCGCGGTGCATGAGATGCTGGATGGGTTCCGCGCCGAGCTGGATGGCGCGGTCGATACGATGGCCGAGCGTGTGGTCCAGTTGGGGGGCACCGCAATGGGCACGACACAGATCGTCGCCGGTGGTTCGAAACTGGCGGCCTATCCCACGGATATCTATGCCATCACCGACCATATCGCGGCGCTGATCGACCGCTATGGCACCTTCGCCAACATGATCCGCGCGGGGATCGACAAGGCAGCGGAAGTCGGCGACGCGGACAGCGCCGACATCCTGACCGGCGTGTCGCGCGCGATGGACAAGGCGTTGTGGTTCCTGGAAGCGCATGCCCCCGCGGGGAACTGAGGCCGCTTGATCAGGTGATGAATGGCGGGATCGCGCCCGCCATTCGACTCTACCCGATGACTTTCGCTGTCCTTAGTTCCGCCAGCGTGGCGGCGTCGTAGCCCAGAAGCCGGCCGAGGACTTCGTCCGTGTGCTGGCCTGGGGTCGGGACCGGGCGGACCTCCCCTGGTGTTTCGGACAGCTTCATCGCGACACCCGGGACGTAGATGTCGCCGGCGAGCGCGTCTTCCTTCTTCACCAGCATCTCCCGCGCCCAGAGATGCGGATCCTTGGCGACTTCCGGGATCGTCTTCACGGGTGCGACCGGCACGCCGATATCCAGCAGGGCCTTGCAGATTTCGTCGACCGTGTGTTCCGCGCACCAGGCGTCCAGCAACTTCCGGCGCGCATCCGGGGCGGTGGCGCCGACGCCGGACGTGATCGGGCTGGTATCCGCGTTGGCCACGCCGCCCGAGATCAGGGTCATGAGCCGCGACGCCATTTCCCGTCCGATCGCCGCGATCACGACATAGCCGTCCTTGGCGCGGTAGGGCGGACGGCCGCCCTCGCCGCCTTCCTCGCCGGCCGAGAGGTAGTAGGCGGTCGGGATTTCCACCAGCGTCAGCGCCGAATCGAGCAGGCAGCAATCCACCATCTGCCCCTGTCCGGTGCGATCCCGGTGCCGCAGCGCGGCCAGGGCGCCGATCGTGGCATGCAGGGCGGTGGTCCGGTCGATGATCGACGACGCGGTGCCGAGCGGCTGGCCGACAGGGGTGCCGGTGAGGGTCATGAGGCCGGACATGGCCTGGCCGAGCGGATCGAAGGCGGGGCGGTCGCGATACGGACCCTCCTGCCCGAAGCCCGAGACGGACACCAGGATGATGCGCGGGTTGATGGCCTTCAGTTGCTCATAGGCGAAGCCCATCTGCGCCATCGTGCCGGGGCGGAAGTTTTCCAGCACGATGTCGGCGGTCTTGACCAGGTCGGTGAAGATTGCCTTTCCGGCCTCCTGCCGCATGTCCAGGCAGATGCTTTTCTTGCCGCGGTTGTAGACGGTGAAATAGATGCTCTGGCCGCGCACCATCGGGGGGTTGTTGCGGGTTTCCTCGCCGCCCAGGCGTTCGATCTTGATCACCTCCGCGCCGAGGTCGGACATGATCATGCCGCCACGCGGGCCGGCCTGATAGCGGGCGAGTTCGAGGACGCGGACGCCTTCGAGGCTTTGGGTCATGGCCGTGCTATCCTAGAACCTTGTTGAGGAACGTATCCATCCGCGCCGACGCCTGGGTGGAAAGCGCGTTCGGGAACAGCGTGAACCCGTGCGCCCCGCCGGGATAGATCTCCAGGTCGGCCTCATTCCCCGCCGCGACCCAGCGCGCATACATGAACAGCGTGTCGTCCAGCAGCGCGTCCGAAGTGCCCACGCTGAACAGCGCCGGGCACAGGCCCTTGAGGTCGGCATACAGCGGAGAGATATCCGGCACGCGCCGGTCTTCCACCGTCGGCAGGAACGCGTTGTAGAACTGCTGCATGTCGATCGTGCGCAGCACCAGCCTGCGGTTTCCGAAAGCCCGCTGGCTGGGAGTCATCGCCAGGTCGAACGCGCCATACACGAGGTTGGCGCCGCGGAACCCGGTATAGCCGTAACGATCGCGCAT
>CANJSR010000327.1 GCA_947476855.1 Acetobacteraceae bacterium | reverse complement strand
TTCAGCCAGCGGGCGAGCTTCCCCTCGGTCATCGTGGGCGACAGAGCGGGCATCAGGATTTGGGTCGCCATCGCTCAGACCTCCCGCAGCACGTCGGTATAGAGTTCGGCGGGGTCCGGCTCGGGGCTGCTCTGCGCGAAATCGGCGGCATCCTGGATGATCGCCTTCACCTCGTCATCGATGGCGCGGAACTCCGCATCCTCAACGCCCAGGGCTTCGAGTTGATGCCGAGCGGACTCGATGCAATCGTGCTGGGTTCGCATGGCCTGGACTTCTTCGCGGGTGCGATAGCGTGCCGGATCGGACATCGAATGCCCCCGATACCGATACGTCTTCGCCTCCAGCAAATATGGCCCCTTACCCGCTCGGCAGTGCGCGATGGCCTGCTCGGTCGCCGCCTTCACCGCCAGCACGTCCATCCCGTCCATCGCCACGCCGGGAATGCCCCAGGGCGCCCCGTTCTTCGACAGATCATGGCTGGCCGAGGCGCGGTCCACGCTCGTGCCCATGCCGTACTTGTTGTTCTCGATCACAAAGATCGCGGGCAGCTTCATCAGGGAGGCGAGGTTGAAGCTTTCATACACCTGCCCCTGGTTCGACGCGCCTTCCCCGAAGAACGTCAGGGAGACATGGTCGTTGCCACGGTAGCGGTTGGAGAACGCCAACCCAGCGCCCAGGCTAACCTGCGCGCCGACGATGCCATGGCCGCCGAAGAAGTTACGCTCCCGGCTGAACATGTGCATCGAACCGCCCTTGCCGCGCGAGTACCCGCCTGCTCGGCCTGTCAGTTCCGCCATCACCCCGCGCGCGTCCATCCCGGTGGCCAGCATGTGCCCGTGGTCGCGGTAGGATGTGATGAACTGGTCGCCTTCCTTGGTCGCGAGCATCACGCCCACGACAACGGCTTCCTGCCCGATATACAGATGGCAGAACCCGCCGATCAGGCCCATGCCGTAAAGCTGGCCGGCCTTTTCCTCAAACCGCCGTATCAGCAGCATCATGCGGTAGGCCTTCAGAAGCTCGGCCTGGTCGACCGCCGGCTCCTTCGCCTTGCCACGTTTCCTGGTCTCGACCGCTTGCGCCATGGCCCTGTTCCCTCAGCCGCGGTTACCGGAATTTTCTATCCCGCTAGGTTGCGGCCGATACGCCGCGTCGGCAAGCGATTTGGGCAATTTTCCTTGTTGTGCAATGCAATAGGCATGATTAACCAGAATCCGGTTAACTGCTTGGATCGTCGCGGGTCGAACCCGTGTGGCTGTTTCGTGATTACGTACGGTGGGGGTTTCACGCAATATTATTACGTGTCCCTCGGCGATTCCGCAGTGTCGTTTCCGCCGGCGGACCTGCCCGGGTCAGCGCGCCATCGCCCACAGGCCGCGATGTTCCGCCCGCGCGCGCTGTTCCTCGGCCCGCAGCGTCTGGTCCCCCGCCCTGGCCCAGCCGGCGGCGACAACCGCGCGGTTCAACTGCTCTCTTCCAGCCGAACAGGTGGCGACCGGCCGGCCGGCTTCATCCCGGCCCAGCAGCGTGCAATCGACCGGCCCGTGGCGCAGCAGCGATGCCAGGGCGTTCGCCGCCGCCACGCCGCAGTCGAACGACGCCCCGTTCCCGTTCCGGCAGGTTTCCCCGCGCGCCGGCGGAATGACTCCATCCAGCCGCACCACCTGGTTCGCCAGCCGCAGCGTGTTGCCATCCACTACCGCGACCCGGTCCGGGTCCGCCACCATCCGCGCGTTCGCCGGCGGGGGGCTGGCAACCGCGACGACGGTGGGAAGGGAGACGAAGTCCAGCGCCCAGAGCGCGGCCGGAATCAGCAGCGCCGCCCCCAGGACCGGCGCCAGCATCCCAAGCGGTGAGAAAGACGAGCGGAAAATACGACGCTTGTGGTTCAGCGACACTGTTGCGTGTCCAATCGTGAAGGTCCCCGGAAGCACCATTCCGATTCCCCGCCAGGGCCGTCCCGTCAACCCCAGAACCGGCCGGCGTCGCGGAATTTCTCCCAGGCCTGCAGAATCGCCGGCCGCACATTCGCCGCCCGCGCCGCGGTGAACCCCAGCACCAGCCCGGTCGCGTAGGCATGCCGCCCGCCGGCCCCGCCGAGGTGCTTCAGCAGCCCCGCCGCCACCTCTCCGTCATTCAGCAGGCCCAGATGCTGCTGCAATCGGCTGATCCGGCGGATGAACCGCGCCGAACGGCGGCCGGGATAGAGGGAGATGAACACCTCGGCCGTATAGCGCGCGCGCTTGGCGCGCAGGCGCAGGTCGTGCAGCGCCTCGATATCCAGGGCCTCGATCGACCGTCCGGCGTGGGTCAGCTTGCGCCATCGGCGGTGCAGCACGTTGGCGGCGAAGTCGGTCAGGGACACCGGCGGGTCCGGCGGCAGCGGCAACCATCCCTCGGCCGCCGCCAGCCAGGCAAGCTCGATCCCCAGCAAGCGGAAATCCGCGCTGGAGAGGTAAAACGCCAGCATCATCTGATGCCCCATCCGCGTCTTCTGCGCGGCCTCCCCCAACCGGAGCAGGCGGCGTTCCTCGGGCAGGGCGGACGTGACCCGGGGCAGGGTCTCGGTGACGAAGACGTCCCAGTCCCGCGTCGGACCAAGCCGAGCGCCGAGGGTTTTAAGGTGGTTGGCGGCTTGTTGGAGTTCCGGGGTGTCGATCGCCGCCCGGAATACCGTGATGGCCGACCGTGCCCGCCGCACCGCGACGCGCATCTGGTGGACCGGCTCGGTGCCGGTCGAACCGGTCATCGCGGCGGGGGCTAGGTCGAGCATCACGTCGACCAGATGCCCCATGATGTGGCGGAACGCGGCACCCGTGGTCAGCGTGGCATCGGCCTGGTCGGGCAGGACCGGCGCCCCGGACCGCTTCGGGCGCAACGGAATTTCCAGCACGCGCGTCAGCACCTCGGCCGGCAGGCTGAGCTGCGGGGCCTGCACCCGCAGCGTCGCCGCCAGATGCAGCGCGAGGGCGCGGACGGCGGGTTCCGGTCCCTCGATCAGCAGATGGGCGAGCGGGATGGGCGCATCCGTCTCGCCGGTCTGAGACGGGCCGTCACTGGCGCGCGCCATGCCGTTCCAGACGGTCAGCGTGAGGTTCCCCGCTTCCGCCGTCACGCGGTGCACCGTCTCCTGCGCCTCGAACCACGCGATCGGCGCCAGGTCGACGGGCAGGGCGGTCGTCAGGACGCCGAGGCTTGCCGCTTCCTCCAGCACCGGAGGCGGTTCGGCTGGTGACCAGGGTTCCGCGCCTGGCAGCAGCCGTTCCAGGCGCCAGTGCCCCGGCCGCTCGATCAGGGTCAGCCCGGCGGTGAGGAGGGCGCGGTCGGGGGAGTCGTGGAAGACCAGCCGGACACGGCGGGTCTGGGCGCGGGCCTCGACCGGCGCGAAGGCACGTCGGGCGCGGGACAGGCGGGAGACATCCTCGGGATGGACGCGCAGTTCCATCCGCATCCGGGTCAATCCGTCCCGGAGAGGCCGCGCGGGGTCAAAAAACGCACCAGCCTTCCGCCTCCGGGCATGATGCGGGACCAGGGCGCGCCGATGGTGAATTCCGCCAGCGCCGCCGTCGGGAAGCCCGCCGCCATCTGTCGGGCCGCTGTCTGGTTGGGGTCGTTGCAGAGCGTGAGCGCCAAGTCATGCAGGCCGGGGTTATGGCCGATCAGCAGGACGCTGCGGACCGTTTCCGGCACGTCGCGCAGCGCGTCCATCAACTGCCCGGCGGTCGCCAGGTACAGCGCGTCCATCGGTTCGATCAGCGGGGTGTCGGTCCAGGGTTCCAGCGCCTCCAGCGTTTCCTGCGTGCGTTTCGCCGACGACACGAGCACCAGATCGGGGCTCAGGCCGAGTTCCAGCATCGTATGGCGCATGAGCGCGGCGGAGGTCCGGCCGCGCTGGTTCAGCGGGCGGTCGCGGTCGGGCTGGTTGGCATCATCCCAGGAAGACTTGGCGTGCCGGAGGAGCAGAAGCTGGTGCATGGCCGGCGCAGTCTGGCACGCCCGCGCCTGCTAGACCACCAGCCCCGTCGTTTCCCGGATCAGCTTGCGGCGCATCGCTTCGGTGAAGTCCGAGAAATTGGCGCAGGTCACCGCGAAATGGCCGGGGCCGCCGATCACCGCCTCGGTGTAATAGGCCAGCAGGTCCGGCTCCTCCCGCAGGATGCACAGGCCGTTGATGGTGATGTCGGCCTCCGCCATGCGATCACGGATGGGGCCGGGGTCGATCCCGTCGTTGGAGCGGCCGTCGCCGATCACGTCGACCACGCTGCGATCGGGCACCGCGGGCACGCGCGAAAGCAGGGTCAGGGAGGCCAGCAACGCCTCCCCGATCGCGGTCTTTCCAGCGGGGATGGTGCGGGGCATGTTCTCGACCTCGGACGCGAAGGCCAGAAGATCAGCCTCCGACGCGATGCGGGTCCAGTTGGAGATGATGTCCTGCCGCCCGGTGGCGGACCAGAGCAGCAAGGACAGCATCGACGCGCCACGACGGCCGGAGAGCAAACCCTGCACGACGGTGGGATCACGCAGGGCCGAGGCCATACCACCGGCGATCAGGCCGAACTCGTCATAGTTCACACTGGCTGAGCCATCGACGGCGAGCACGAGCGCGAGGTCGATGGGGGTCATGCGGGGCTTTGCCCCGGACCCCACCAGGGGGCTCTGCCCCCTGGACCCCCGCCAAGGGCCGAGCCCTTGGAACCGGTACTTGGGGGGAATGCTCGAGGGGCCAACCGTGACCGTGAAAGGTCCGTGTTGGCCCCTCGAGCATTCCCCCCAACCAGTGGTTTCCAAAGGGCTGTGCCCTTTGGTGGGGTCCAGGGGCAAAGCCCCTGGCGGGGTGTGGGGCAGAGCCCCACCATCACTCCACGTCGGCCATGTCGCGTTGTGGGGTCGTCTTGCGGCTGCGGATGCGGGTCAGGGCTTGTTCGACGTGTTGGCTGAACACGTATTCGGCCGGGCGTTGCTTATCCAGCGGGATATCGGGTGCCATCGGGCCTTCGGTGCGGATGCCACGGATCACCTGGGCCAGCGCGCGCCAGGGTTTGTTGATGGTTTCCTTGACCGCGGTTGCCTCAAACCCGCAATGGACCATGCAGTCGGCGCATTTCTCATAGTTGCCGACCCCGTACTTGTCCCATTCCGTGGTTTCCATCAGCTCCTTGAAGGTCTTGGCGTAGCCTTCGCCCAGCAGATAGCAGGGGCGCTGCCAGCCAAAATAGGTGCGGCAGGGATTGCCCCAGGGCGTGCATTTGAAGGTCTGGTTGCCGGCCAGGAAGTCCAGGAACATGGACGACTGGTTGAACGACCACTTGCCTTTCCAGCTTCCCTTGCCTTGGCGGCTGAAGATGCCGCGGAACAGATCCTTGGTCATTTTCCGGTTCAGGAAGTGCTGCTGGTCCGGCGCGCGTTCATACGCATAGCCGGGGGAAACCGAGATCCCGTCGACGCCCATTTCCATCACGTCGTCGAAGAAGGCGGCGACCTTCTCGGGCTTGGAATTGTTGAACAGCGTCGCGTTGATGATGGTGCGGAAGCCGCGGCGCTTGGACTCGGCGATCGCTGCCACGGCGCGGTCATAGACGCCGGTCTGGCAGACCGAGATGTCGTGCTCTTCCCGCCCGCCATCCAGATGCACCGACCAGGAGAACCACTTGGACGGCTTGAACAGGTCCATCTTCTTTTCGAGCAGCAGGGCGTTCGTGCAGACGATGACGAACTTCTTGCGCGCGATGGCGCCCTCGACGATCTGGTCGATTTCCTTGTGCAGCAGCGGCTCGCCGCCGGCGATGACGACGACGG